>CAZMQW010000003.1:7079-67688 GCA_964568775.1 uncultured Candidatus Saccharibacteria bacterium | reverse complement strand
CATATGAGCCTGAGGAGAGAATTGAACTCTCGACCTCCATCTTACCAAGATGGCGTTCTGCCACTGAACTACTCAGGCAAATGTGGGCAGGGAGGGATTCGAACCCCCGAAGTCCAGAGGACGCCACGTTTACAGCGTGGTGCATTTGGCCGCTCTGCCACCTACCCAATATCAGTCACTATAGCAAAAATTAAACTATTTTTCAATAACCCTACCGCGTTTTTTACGCCACTCGGCTATCTTTTTATGATTGCCTGAGATTAAAATTTCTGGCACTTTCCATTTTTTAAACGTTTCTGGCCGGGTGTACTGCGGATATTCTATAAAGCCCTTTCCCTTGGTGATTCTCTCTTTTAACAACTGCGGTTTGCCCAAGACCCCGGGAACTAACCTGGAAATCGTTTCAATCACCACCATGGCCGGCAACTCCCCGCCCATTAAATCATAATCGCCGATTGAAATCTGCTCATCGACTAAATGTTTAGCCACTCTTTCATCCACCCCTTCATACCGTCCGCAGATAAAAATAAGGTTTTTTGTCTTACTTAACCTAAAAGCCGTCTTTTGGTTGAATTTTTTGCCCCGCGGTGTAAATAAAATAACCTTGCTCTTTTTCTTTTTCAAAGCCTTAATCGCTTTATAAATCGGCTCCACTTTCATCACCATGCCTAGTCCCCCGCCGAAAGGCCGATCGTCTACTGTTTTGTGGCGGTCAGCCGTCCACTTTCTCAAATTGTGGACTTTAACCCCAAGTAAACCCTTTTTCTGGGCGCGTTTAATTAAAGATTCTTTGAGGTAAGAATCAAAGATTTGGGGAAAAATGGAAATGATATCAAACTTAATCATATATTATAATCCTAACGCAAACCCCGCCCTTTTAAAAGAGCGGGGCTTACTAATATCAAGGATAGTTCTTTAGAGTTTCAACTCTTCAAGCCCTGGTCCTTCAGATTTTCTTACTCGAGGGCCTCGGCCACCTTCCGGCTCTTCGATCTTCAAATTCACGCGAGCGTGATTTTTGAGACCGATAATTCGAACCAAAGTTCTGATGGCTCTAGCAGTTGAACCTTCGCGGCCAACAATCTGACCCATGTCTTCGGGGTGTACTTTTAAAGAAAGTAAGACTCCCATTTCGTCGACTTTTCGGTCGACTTTGACGTCGCTGGGGTTGTCAACCAAGGTTTTCACAACGTACTCGAGAAACTGTTCGTCTGTAGGTTTCTTTTCTGCCATAACCTTGCGTTAATTAATTCTTTGATAATCCGACCTTTTATTTATACTCTGTTAATCTTACTCCTGTTTTTAAAAACTGTCAAGTGCGCGTGGGAGGGATCGAACCTCCGACCTCTATCTTATCAGGATAGCGTTCTACCACTGAACTACACGCGCATCAGTTTTAATTCTAACCAAAAACAAAAAGCCTGTCAAAAGGCTTCCTGTCTTAGTTTCTCAGAGCTGCTTCGAAAGCCGATCTATGTAGGTGTTCGGCCAATACCACAGAATTAGTTTGAGAATTCTCGCAAACCAATTCTGGTCAACTCTCCTTACTTAAAAAAGTAAGTAAAATGTAGTGATCTACGCACAGCTTCCGCTACGCGTGCCTTGTTACGACTTCATTCTTGTCACCGACTTTAGCTTAGGTCCACGAAAGTGGAACTTCGGCTACTGCCGGCTTCCCTAATGTGACGGGCGAATGTTCTCTGGAAACTCAGAGTTAACGTTCCCACCGTACGTGCGGATTTCCCGCATACGGCGAGCTCTAATGCATTTTTTGTTTAAGTCGGTATAAATTCTTCAATCCCGATTTAGTCAGATGCTCTTTCCTTATTATCCCTTTCATTATTTTACAGAAAATATCGAAATCTTTTCTTTTTGACTTTAATCTTAATCTATTTTTCTTGAAAAAAGGGATAATAACTCTTTCTAAGTCATTACGATTCGCAACCTCGTAGCGATAACAATTCTGATGATTTTTTCGTCTATCTCTCTGAAAATATACATTCCCGCAATTAAAGAATTTCTTTAATTCGTAGAGAATATCTTTATCTTTCTCGCCGAGTTTTAAATAAAATCTTGGCTCGGCTTTTACTCGCCTTTTCACCCTTTTTCTTGAATCGGGCTTCCTGATATAGGCAGTAAAACTGCCTTCTCCATCCACTAAACCAACAATGTAATTAGAATTTAACATGGCATTAGAGAGAATCCTTCTTCCGATTTTAACTCGGAATACTATGATTCAGCTGATTTCTGACGCAGCGTCAGTTTCATTATACTATGTCAGACGTCCCCGGGTCAACAAATAAACTATTCCTGACATCCCGAATTGAGTTTTATTAATAATCTTCTTCATGCTCACCACCCTGTCATGAATCGATTAACTCTTTATAACTCGGGCTATTCTTTGTTTCCGGACCCTTCGTCGTTTACCTCGCGATAAATGACTGTCCTTCAACTACGCTCTGTTAGACAAACAGAGGAAGAGATTTTAACTCTTTAGTTTATGTGTCTGCCGGGCGCATTTATTTGTGAGTACAAGATTCAGGTACGTATTCATCGCACCGTGGCTGATATGCGATTACTAGCGATTCCAGCTTCATGAGGTCGGGTTTCAGACCTCAATCCGAACTGAGAGACCGTTTGTTGCGATTAGCTCCGTGTTACCACTTCGCTACGCATTGTCGGCCCCATTGTACCATGTGTGCAGCCCAGGGCATCAAAGGGCCACGCTGATCTGGCGTCGTCCCCACCTTCCTCCTGGTTGTCCCAGGCAGTTCTCTGTGACATATAAAACACAGAGTAGGGGTTGCGCATGTTACCCCATTTAAGGGTGCGTCTCAAGATACATGCTGACGACGACCGTGCAGCACCTGACCCACTATCCTTGTGAGAACTTCCGACTTTCGTCGAAATTTTAGTGGGATGTCAAGCCCTGGTAAGGTTCCTCGTTTGTTGTCGAATTGAGCCACATGGTCCACCGCTTGTGTGAATCCCCGTCTATTCCTTTGAGTTTTAACGTTGCCGTCGTACTTCCCAGGCGGGACACTTAACGCGTTAGCTTCGCCACTTGAAGGGTCGACACTTCAAATAGCTAGTGTCCATCATTTACAGCGTGGACTACGAGGGTATCTAATCCTCTTTGATCCCCACGCTTTCGTCCCTCAGCGTCAAGGTCGCCCCAGCTGAATGCCTTCGCTTTTGGTGTTCCGGTCGATATCAACGGATATCACCCCTACACCGACCGTTCCATCAGCCTCTAGCGCCTTCTAGCTAGAAAGTATCTCTGGCATTCCCAAAGTTGAGCTCTGGGTATTTAACCAAAGACTATTCTTGCCGCCTACGGACCCTTTACGCCCAATAAATCCGGATAACGCTTGTGGATTCTGAATTACCGCGCCTGCTGGCACAGAATTAGGCTCCACTTATTCCTCAAGTACGCTCACAAAAAGTTGTTCCTTGAGAAAAGTTTTTTACACCCCGAAGGGCTTCTTCAAACACGCGGCGTCGCTGGTTCAGGCTTTCGCCCATTGACCAATATTCTCGACTGCAGCCTTCCGTAGAAGTTTGGGCAGTGTCTCAGTCCCAATGTTGGGGGTCGCGCTCTCACGCCCCCTACCCGTCATAGCCTTGGTAGGCCGTTACCCCACCAACAAGCTGATAGGCCGCAGACCATTCACTGAGCGGTAATTCCCGAAGGAACACCGTTTACCCGTGAGGGACTATCAGGAATTAGCCCCAATTTCTTGGGGTTATGCCTGTCTCAGCGGTATGTATCTACGTGTTACTAACCCGTTTGCCGCTCGGCTCGAAGCCTCGCGCGACTTGCATGCCTTATCCACGCCGCCAGCGTTCATCCTGAGCTAGGATCAAACTCTCAAAATAAAATTATGTTTCGAAGCAACTCTAAGAAACTAATTATTCGGTTTTTAAGGTCCATCAATCTTTCAAAATAAACCCCGAAGACATCCTTCGGGTTGATATGGACTGTCTTCGTCTATTCAATTGGGTTTAATTTATCCAATCATGTTTTTAGCTTACGGTTTGATTATAGCTTCTCCAGAATCCCTGTCAAGTCCTTTTAAAAAACTGGTCAAGGTTTAATCTTGACCAGTTAAAGGTAATATTAGTTTATAGCCCCATCCTTTCGACGTAAGGATAATCTTTGGTTCGGCAGGATTTTGCTCAATTTTTCTGCGCAGACGGTTAATATTGACACTTAATAAATGTATCCCTTCGGGTCCTATACGTTTTTTCCCCCAGACTCTTTCAATAAGAACACGATAAGAAACAATCCTTCTAATCTTTAGCGCAAGCGTACAAATAATGTCAAACTCTATTTTTGTTAACCTGATGCTACGACCGTTAATAATGAGCTTTTTCTCCATAATATTAGCCATCCCGGCAGCAACATCTCCGCCTGTTTGCTTAATTTCTATCATTATCATCTTCACAAAAATATCTAAATGTTCTTCTGGTACGTCTAGCTCTCTAGCAAATTTCATTAATGCCATTTTCAAGACTGTCTCTTCTTGCGACGGAAAAGGCGTTTCTTTTTTGGGGTCAAAAGGATTTTTTCCTTTTGATATACTTCCCATTTTTATCCTCCTTTTTAAGAATGCTAATAAATAATACCAATCCGATTTTATAATGTTCTCATTAAAAGTCAAGCTTAAATTAAGCTTGACCATCTTCAAATTTGTTTAGATTATTCTACCGATACATACCGTCCGGCCCAGAGCATAACGCCATCTTTATTGCGCTCAATAATGAATAGCGGCCATTCCTCATCGGTCATATTTTCACCTCTCCATAGCTCCACTCTGTCCCCAACCTTTACTCCCCAGGTGTTGCCGATGGATTCTGATGTGGTCGCTGCGCCCTGGCTGCTAACATAAAAATTTCCGTATGTGGATTCTGTTAAATCGGCCGGGTCGGAATTTCTGACCGCCTCTACGACCGGATTCCCTTCGCCGCTTGCTTCTTTCCACAACCTCCACCTTCCTTTGTTTGGCTCGAGCCAGCATTTCTTGGCATCCATTTCAATGGAATACTCCGGTGATGGGCCAAAGTATTTCACTCTCCCCAACACCTCCGTTTTCTCCCCGTCTACCTTAATTACTTGCCCAACCTCAAACATTGTTATTTTCCTCCTTCTATTAAGTCACGAATGGACTATTTTTGTACTCCCAATTTTTAATAAGGTGTGAATATTTCTTTTCAAGTTTTAAATAACTATCTTTTAAAATTAAAACTAAATCTATGTCTGGATAAAGCTTTCTAAATTTTCTATCCCTTATTTTTGAATATTTCCAAAGGAAGTTTTTAACTTCAATATAAACATCGTCTTCCGGCAAATAAAAATCCGGCGTGTAATTTTGTGAAACGAGATCAAAGGTTCTCGGTTGATATAACCATTTAATGCCAAGGTAATTAAATAAACGAGCAAAGTTTGCCTCCCAACGACTATAAAAATAGATTGTCTTACTAATATCTTTCCGAATACCTGCTTTTCCCCTAGCTGCTCGTGGGGAGGTAATTTTACTTCCAATTATTTTTATTGCACATTTGTTGCTGCAAAATTTTCTGTTTATCCACGGTTCCCTTAAAAATACTTTTTTACATTTAGGATTAGCACAAACGGTTTCTATTCTAGGCGTCTTTATGATTCCCTTGAAAGGATTTTTCCTCCCTTTGAGCGCTTTAGCTGTTTTAAACTTGGTCTCCAGGGAAGGAGGTTTTCTTTTTCTATTGTTTACGCTAGCTGCGCAACTCTGACTACAATAAATTTTAGGGTCGCTAGGGACAACTTTAAATATTTTTCTGCATCCTTTTCTAGTACATATTCTCTTTTCTTTTTTATAATGAAAATTAAAAAGCCCTCTTTTCCAATTCTCTTTCATTATTATGCTTTGTTTTTCTCTGTATTCTTTGTTGTTATAAAAATCTCTTAGCATTAAATCATTATACCTCAAAAAAAAGAGCCAGGGAGAGGAGTCGAACCTCCAAAAACCTTCGCTTTACAAAAGCGCTGCTCTACCAATTGAGCTACCCTGGCACACTACCTACCTTCCTTGGCTTTTTTAAGTTCATCCCAATACTTGTCGTTGGCCGAACCGTTCTCCTGGCTTTGTTTCTTGCGCAACCTCTCCAGCCAGCCGCTGGTTTTGTTGTCGGTCTTGAGGGTTAGAACGCGAACTCGGGAAAGGACTTTCTGTAGATATATCTCGTAAGAGAAATTCTTGAGAACGGGCATTTTGTCCATGCCCTGCTTCAGCTTTAAAGCCGCTGCTCTCTGCCAGACAATCGGCTGCTCGGGCAGCTTGGCCAAATCCGGCATTCTCTTATACAAAATCACGGCCATGCCCGCGAAGCTGGCAACCAAAATAACAATGAAAATTATTTCAATCATATTTGGTATCTGACGAATCGTTTAACGGTTATATTTTCCCCGAACTTGGCAATGTATTCGTCCACCAAGTCTTTGACGGTCTTGCTCTCGTCCTTTATCCAAGGCTGGGACAACAACGGCGTTTTCTCATCATCCACCCCGGCAATCTGCAAACACAGCTCGTGAGCCAGGTTCTGGAAGTCCTTGCCTTTGGCTACAAAATCGGTTTCGCACCCGAGTTCCAAGATAACCCCGATCTTTTTGTTGGGATGAATATAGCAGTCAACGATTCCCTGCGAGGTGGCCCGGTCTTTCTTTTTCTCAGCCAACTCTATCCCCCGCTTCTTTAAAGCTTCTTTGGCTTTTTCAATGTCGCCCTTGTTCTCCTGCAAAGCTTTCTTGCATTCTACAATAGAAACGCCGGTTTCCTCTCTTAATTGTTTTATTTTGTCAATCATTTTTTCGGTTTGGCTTTTAATATTGCTTCTTTTACTTTGTCCAGAATATATTTGACCGAAGAAATAGCATCGTCGCTGGCTGGAATCGGATAATCAGCTAAGGTCGGGTCAACATTGGTATCGCAGATGCCGATAACCTTGACCCCTTTCTCTCTGGCTTCCTTGACCGCCAACCTGTCTTTTATCATATCACAAACAAAAATGGCTGAAGGCAACTGCCTCATATTTTTGACACCTTCAAACTTAATCCGCAGGCCTTTTATTTCCTGGTCAAAGTTAGCTCTTTCCTTTTTGGTGTATTTCTCCAGCTCGCCTTTGGCTTGCTTATCCTCTAAATCCTTGTAGTAATCCACTCTTTTCAAAATAGAAGCTAAATTAGTGAAGGTGCCCCCAAGCCAGCGCTCCGAAACATAAGGCAAACCGCACTCTTGAGCCGTATTCTTTAACAAATCTTTAACCTGAACTTTGGTACCGATCAAAAGCAGAACTTTTCCTTCGCCAATCAGCTGCTGAATGAACTCCAGAGCTTCAGTCAATTTCTCTTTGGTTTTTTCCGTATCAATAATGTGAACGGTGTTCCTGACTCCGAAAAGATAAGGCTGCATCTTGGGGTTGATGCGGGAGGTACTGTGCCCAAAATGAACACCGGCCCGAGTCATATCCTCGGGGTCGATCTTGAACTTGTCTTTTTCTTTTTTGGTCTCTACCATCAATCTCAAGTCTAACATATTTCTCAAAAAAAGCAAAGCATGCTAGAATGGAGCCAGTGGCAAAAACCAAACCGACAATCGTCATCTCTTTGGGCGGTTCCATAATTGTGCCAGGCAAGATCCAAGTGGAATTCCTTAAAAAATTTAGGGAATTTATTTTGAAATTTCTAAAACAAGGCAAAAGATTCATCATCGTGACCGGCGGGGGCGCGGTGGCCAGAGATTATCAGAAAGCTGCAGCCAAAATCACCAAGGTGTCTGACGAAGACAAGGACTGGCTGGGCATCCACGCCACCCGGTTCAACGCCCATTTATTAAGAACCATTTTCAAGGAAGAAGCCTATCCGGTGGTTCTGGACAGTCCCCACAAAGAAATGAACGGCGAAAGATACGATTTGTTTATTGCTTCGGGATGGCGACCGGGCTGGTCGACTGATTACGATACGGTTCTGCTGGCGGAAAGATTCAAAGCCGAAAAAGTTATCAATGCTTCCAACATAACTTACGTTCACGAAAAAGACATTACTCTTCATCCAACCGCCAAGCCGATCAAAGAGATAGCTTGGTCGGAATATCGTAAACTCATCAGCGCCAAATGGCAGCCGGGCCTGAACGCCCCTTTTGACCCGATTGCTGCCAAAGCGGCCCAGGAATTTAAAATGACCGTTATCATAACCAAAGGGACTGATTTGAAAAATCTGGCCAACATTATAGAAAATAAACCGTTCAAAGGCACGACCATCCACCCTTAATTTCAAATAAAAGACGGCAGAAGAGAGAATCTCCCCTGCCGTTTTTTTTATTGAGATTGGTTAATTTTTTTTAACCCAGGGCTTAGTTGCCTCCAGAGAGTCATATGTCTTCCCTAAGACGAATTGCTTGTCGTCGGATGACCTTAGGTTTCTTTCCAGATCAAGCCCGATGGGGCCCGGACTAGCCACTTTGACGATTTTTTCCATTTGTCCGTCCAGATTATCTGGTGACAAACCACCGCTGTAAATACAATAGCAGTCTTTGATAACCCTCGGCCATTCCTCCGGCAAAATTCCCCCGCCGCTTGAACGATCGAATATGGCGGCTACGTTGGCTTCGGGACGGCGCTCTTTTACCATACGGAGTAATTTATCGTTAACCCCGTCCATCTGGAAAATCAGTTGCCGCCCATGCCTACTGAGATTGGCAACGTGGGCTAAAAACTGGTGCGGATGAACTTTATGAAGCTGGCCGTGGAAATTCAACTGAAATCGCTGAAACATCCACAAAATATTATGATGCTTCATAAAGAACATATTTCCATCTTCGCAGATAGCTTTAACCCAGTTGCCACAAAGATGAGCCGAAAGCGGCAGTTTTTCGGGCAAACTTTTATTAATGTCGGTCAACTCAGCCAGCCAGACCGCAGAGGGAAACCTGGGAATACCTTCGCAATCCGGGGAAAATAAAATCCCGAATTCAACGAGACCGCGATACTTTTCATAGATCTCGACCAGTTTTTTGGGATGGATACTGTCATCCGCTCCGGTCACGGTCACCCGATCAACAATTTCTTTAACCAATGCATCTCCTCCTTGAAATATTAAATATATTTTGTACCGGATATAATATAACCGATTTTAATTGAATTTGTCAATAAAGTATTGATTTCCAAGTCTTTTTCTGTTAAACTTAAAAATATGAAAAAAGACATCCATCCCAAATATTATCCCAATGCCCGAGTCCATTGCGCCTGCGGCAATTCTTTTACTGTTGGCTCGACCAAAGAAATGATTGAAGTTGAGATTTGTTCCAACTGCCATCCTTTCTACACCGGCAAGGAAAAGATCGTTGACGCCATGGGCAGGGTAGAAAAATTCAGGAAAAGGCTGGCCAAAAAAGGAACGATGAAGAAAAAGAAGAAGTAATATGAATCCCGAGGCTGTTATCGTTGAAATAAGAGCGGGAGCCGGCGGTGAAGAAGCCGCTCTTTTTGCGGCCGACCTTTACCGCATGTATTTAAAGTATGCAGCAGCAAAGGGCTGGCAACAAAAACTCCTGAACACAAACGCTACGGAACTCGGCGGCTTCAAACAAATTATTTTTGAATTGCGGGGGAACGATGCTTCTTCTGAAATGCAATACGAGGGCGGAGTGCATCGGGTGCAAAGAATTCCCAAAACGGAAAAACAAGGCCGGGTTCACACTTCAACCGCTTCGGTAGCCGTCCTGTCCAAACCTAAGGAAACTCAAATTAAAATCAATCCGAACGATTTAAAAATCGAGGTTTGCAAATCTTCCGGCCCGGGCGGCCAAAACGTCAACAAAAGAATGACCGCTGTCAGGATAGTTCATTTGCCTTCGGGAATCGCAGCTACCTCTCAAACCGAACGCAGCCTGCCCCAAAACAAAGAAAATGCCATGGCCATTCTGGAAGCAAAATTGCTGGAAAAACAGGAAATGGAGCAAATGGAAGGCTTGAGTGAAAAAAGAAAGGCGCAGATAAAATGGGCCAGGAGAGCCGACAAAATAAGGACATATAATTTTCCCCAGAACAGATTGACCGACCACCGCATAAAAAAAAGCTTCCACAACTTGGAAGCCATTATGGACGGGAGGCTGGATAAACTAATCAAAACACTTAATCAATCTCTTTAATATCTTCCTCATACTGGGCAGCAATAGCTAAAACCGATCTACCGTAGAATTCTTCCCATTTGGACCAGTTGTAACCGGAAAAATATCTCATAACCGCCGTAAATTCGCTGTTCAGCGCCCCCAAATCCTTCAAATAGACGCCAGTTGCCATAAAGGCGTCTTTTATGTTCCAGGGATCGGGCTTGTGGCCAAGCTTACTCTGGAATTCGCTCTGATAAAGAACCCAGGTTGAAGGAATGAACTGCGAAGGCCCCATGGCTCCCCCGTAACCGACCGGATTGCCGTATTTGTCTTTCAAGGGACAGGAAACCGGGGTGTTGTAAGGATCGCGGCCCAGCTCCTGGGTGATGATCAGAAAAGGAGAAACGTCGCGGGAAGGCTTCATAACACTGGTCTCTTTGGCGCCGGTGGTCGCCCTGACTCCTTCGCCGGTCTGGGTATTGGTTAAAAAGCACTGGCCGACATTCTTGCCGATGTTTGACTCCTGGGTCAAAACTGCCAAAAGCAAAGCCGGTCTGATGCCGGTTTGATTGGAAACGAATTTGGCGATTTCGTAAGCTTCCCCGAAAGTCGGCGCTTCGGGTATGCCGATCAATTCAAAGATGCGGGAGCGAATTTCCTGGGCTATTTTTTCAACGTTTTCCTTTTCTTCAAGCTGTTTTTGGTATTCCGCTTCGGTCAGTTGCAGTAAATAATCCTGTTCGTTTTTGGCCGCCGCCGACTCCTGTCTTTGCAGAGTCTGGATCACCACTTGTTTTTCCAAATCGCTTTTTTCTTCGTCCAGAGCCAGCTTTTGGCCCTCCAGATGGGTCTTGAGAGATTTAATATTGTCCAGTAACTCCTTGTTTTTAATATTCAAAGCTTCCAGGGCCGCCAAGTTGTCAAAAAAATCAGACATGCCCTCCGACAGTAAAACCTCGATCAAGGGACGCTGGTCTTCCTCGTAGACGGTCTGCAAGATAACCCCCAGTCTTTTCTTACCGTCTTCAATATTCAAAGTGGTTATATCAATCGATTCTTCGGTATCTTTAATCTGATACCCCAAATCCTGGATAACCACGTTCGACTGGTAAATCTGCAGGTCCAATTTCTTTATCTGGTTTTGCAGAATATAGACTTTATTTTCCAAAGTTTTCTTCTCCTGTTCGGTCTTGGTAATATCTTTCTCATATTGGGCGATCTGCTCCTCCAGCTGTTTCAGTTCTTCTTCCAGGGCCGCCCTTTCTGCGGCCGGGTCGGGCGAAGCAAAAAGAAAAGCCGGCAAAATTAAAGCCAGCCCGATGGCAAATAACAGAACTGTTTTAAAATTAAGTTTTGGCATTTTCTTTTTTCTTTTCTTCCTTTTTAGCTCCTTCCTGAGGAGGCTCGCCCTCTTCGGGAACAGCTTCTTTCTTTTCCTTTTCCACCTTTTCCACTTCTTCAACTTTTTCTTCAATCGGTTTTTCCAATTCTTCCTCAACTTTTTCCGGCGGAGCCACATGAGCTACGATTTCCTGGGCGCTTCTCAAAATTTCAACCCCTTCGCCGACTTTCAAATCTTTGACCAAGATATTGTCTTCAAACGTTTTCAGCCCGGTAACGTCAACCTGAATTTCCTTAGGCAGGTTCTGGGGTAAAGCTTTGACTTCAACTTCAGCTATATTTTTAACCAAGGTTCCGGCCAGGCTTTTCACGGCCGGAGCTTCCCCTGCCAGAACTAAAGGTATTTTCACTTCAATCTTTTTCTTCAGGTCGGGCTGGTAAAAATCGACGTGGATAGGGATGTCTTTGAGGGGGTCTTTTTCCAGATCATGAACCAGAACCAAATATTTCTTTTTGCCCTCAACCTCCAAAGAGATTAAAGTGCTTTCTCCGGCCTCCTGCAAAACTTTCTCAAATTCTTTCAAGTTAATCTCCAGATTTTCGTTTTTAAGTCCGGGCCCGTACAAAACAGCCGGCAAAACACCCTTTTCCCTGAGGGTTTTTGATTTCCGGCCTTTAATTTGACGAGTTTTAGCTGATAAAGTCAACATTATCTTTCCACTTTAATGCACTGAACCGGGCAGTTGTCGGCTGCTTCCTGGTTGCACCCGGCTTCTTCAACCTCCTGGGGACCCAAATATTCGGCCTTGCCCTCGTCCCCCAATTTCCAGTATTTGGGGCAAATCGCCTGACAGGAACCGCAGCCAATGCATTTTTCGCGCTCAAAAATAATTTTTGCCATAAGTTTAATTAGTTTTTATTTTTTTCTGGTAACAAACCTCTTTTCCAGCTTCTTCAAAGTATCCATAACCCCGGTATATTCCAGCTCGGACATGGGCAGCATGGCCGGTCCGGAAAATCCCTGGCGCCTTATCTGAGTGGCTTTCTGGGCCACTTCTTTTCTGACATAGTCCCAGTAAGGATGGTCAAAGCAATCAGCCGGCTCGGTTAACTTACCATTTTTCACTGAAAAAGCCAAGCAACTTACTACCGGCGGACCGTCAAAAAAGGAAATTGACGAATTCTTTTTAACCGGCATCAGGGGACCTACGTGCGAACCCCTCATAAAGCCGGCCACGTAATGACCCAGAGCATAAGGCGAGAGAATCTCCCCGGTGGCGGGAAAATCTTTCTGGGTCCTGACCAAAAGCACCGGGTCGTCTTTGCCAACGTATTTGCCAGCAATATTGTGCAATCTTGTGGTTGAACAGCTGGCTGCCTGCTCACCTGTAGCCCTGGACCAGATACTCTCCACCACGAACCGGCCGTTGTCCCTGAGTAAAGCGGCGATGTCGTAGGTTTCCTCGGGCGTCTGCAGTTTGATGATTTTGTCGGCCTTGGTGTGGCTCACGTCCATAATCACGAACTTGAAGCCTTTTTTAATCTCGGGCGAAAGAATGAGTCCCGCACAGTGCATCGGATCAGCGAAAGAAAGATAAAGAGGCAGATTGTAAGCGCCCGGCTCTGTTTTGTCGGCCGCAAACATCAAAAAAGGATCAGCTGGCCTTTCCTCTATCTCCATTTCGGCCACGGCCGGACCCATGCCCCGGACATTGCCAGAAAACGTATTCTTTAATAAGTCCTGGCCAGCGCCGTAAAGCCCCTGCTCTTTGGCCACTTTGGTCCCGGCGCAAAAAGCGTCCCAGCAGAGCTTGTGAATCTGAGCATTGCCAGCGCCTTTTTTATGGGTGCTCAAAATAGCGATATCGTCCCCGGTATAGCCTATGTAGAAATCAATGATTAACCCCTGGCCCTTGTTTCTAACATAGTCCCTGACAGTCTGGACCAGTCTTTTGCTCGGCTGGATATGGCCGCCGATGCTGCCGATATCAGCCTTGATAATACTTAAAGTTATTTTTGCCATGATTTTAATGAATTATTTTCTTTTGCGACCTTTGGCGATGTTTAAAATAGTTTTAATAATTGCATCAGGATTCAAGGAAATACTCTCTATCCCCTCTTTCACCAAAAACTGGGCGAACTCCGGATAGTCTGACGGCGCTTGGCCGCAGATGCCGCAGTATTTTTTCCTTTTGCGGCACTCCCTAATCACCTGGGCTATCATTCCTTTGACCGCCCGGTTTCTAACATCCCCTACATAACCCATTTTAGCATTGTCCCGGTCAATTCCCAAGACCAATTGGGTTAAATCGTTGGACCCGATGCTCATCCCGTCAAAAATATCCAAAAACTCCTTAACTAAAACAACATTGGACGGAATTTCGCACATGACAACCACTTTTAATCCGTCCCGTCCCTTAACCAATCCGCCCTCTCTCATAATCTGCAGCACTTTTTTGCCCTCCTCAACCGTACGACAGAAAGGCACCATGGCCCAGATGTTTTTCAAACCGAATTCGGCCCTGGCCTTTTTCAAAGCCTGGCATTCCAACAAGAAAGCCGGCTTGAATTTAGGATCGTAATAACGGGAGGCTCCCCGCCAGCCCAGCATGGGATTTTCTTCCTTCGGCTCAAACTCCTTACCGCCCTCCAGGGCAGCATACTCGTTGGTCTTGAAATCAGAAAACCTGACAATGACGGGCTTGGGCCAGAAAGCGGCGCCGATCTGACCGATGCCCCGCGCCAACTCGTCAACAAAATACTGACTCTTCCCCTGCTTTATTAAAAACAAAGGATGAGCTTTGATTTTTGAAGCAATGATAAACTCCTCCCGGGCCAGGCCGACTCCCTGATGAGGCAGAAAGGAATTACGGAAAGCTATTTCCGGAGTGCCGATGTTGAGCATTATCTTGGTTTTAATCTTGGGAATTTTCTTTAAGTTATATTCTTTTTCCCGCCATTCCACCCTGCCCTGGTAAATCCTACCGACTTCGCCCGAAGAACAATCCATGGTAACGAAACTGCCTGTTTTTAAAACAGATGTCCCTTTCCTGCTGCCCACAATACACGCTACTCCCAATTCCCGACTGACAATGGCTGCGTGAGAGGTTTTCCCGCCCGAATCAGTAATGATGCCGGCCGCTTTTTTCATGACCGGCTCCCAATCGGGATTGGTGATGGTAGTAACTAAAATCTCGCCGGCTTGAAAACTGCCGATGCCTTTTATGCTTTTAATAACCCTGACCCTGCCCGAAGCTATTTTTTCGCCGATAGCAATGCCTTCCAGCAAAACCTTGGGATTTTTCTCTTTGAGAACGTATTCTTTAAAAGATGTTTTTGTTTTCTGGACGTGGACGGTTTCGGGCCTGGCCTGAACAATGAAAAGCTTGCCTGAATTGCCGTCCTTGGCCCATTCAATGTCCATTGGCGTGCCATAATGTTCCTCGATGACTCTGGCCCACTTGGCCAGAATTAAAATCTCTTTTTCCTGTAAGCAAAACCTTTCCCTGTCTTTGGCTGGCACTGCCACCTGTAAAAGGCCGCTCCGGCCGTAAATAAACTTTTTCTTTTTGCTGCCCAGACTTTTAACGATGATGGGTTTGAAGCCCTGCTTCAGGGTCGGTTTGAAAACCTGGAACTCGTCGGGAATCACCTTCCCCTGCACCACCATTTCTCCCACCCCGTAGGAGCCGGTAATCAGAACCACGTCGCGAAAGCCGGTTTCGGTGTCCAAGGTGAAGATAACTCCGGCCGATGCTTTATCGGCTCTCACCATTTTCTGCACGCCCACGCTCAAAGCAACTTTCATGTGTTTGAACCCGCCTTTCTCTCTATAGGAAATGGCCCGGTTGGTAAATAAAGAAGCAATGCAGCGCTGGCAGGCTTTTATCAACTCTTTTTCGCCTCTAATATTTAAAAAAGTTTCATGCTGGCCCGCGAAAGAAGCCGAAGGTAAATCTTCGGCCGTGGCCGAGGACCTGACTGCCACATCGGTATCTGCACCATACTCCTGGCATAATTTCTGGTAGGCTTTTTTGACCTGCTTTTCCAAATCTTTGGGAAATTGGGCGTTTAAAATCAGCTTTCTTATTTTTTCTCCCCGTGCTTGCAAATTGCGCACATCGTTAATATCCAGACCTTTTAAAACGTCGGCTATTTGTTTTCTTAATTTGTTGGCGTCAATAAAATACCAGTAGGCTCTGGCCGTCAAAGCAAAGCCGTTGGGAATGCTGATTCCTTTTTTAACCAAAGCTCCCTGCATCTCGCCCAAAGAAGCGTTCTTGCCCCCAACCAAAGGCACGTCTTTCTTGGAGATTTCCTTAAACCAAAGAATGTATTTTTTTGATCTTATTGGCATACGGCTGAAGTTATTGCATTGTCTATTTCCATGGAAAGACCAGCTGACTCAACGCACCAGTGCTGGCCGGATTTGGCGACCAGGGGAGAAGAGACGGCAAAGTCCCTTTTGTCGGCCGACTCAAAGCATTTGACGGCCTTGCCCCCGTTGTCCTTCATAATGGCTTGTTCCAAATGGCCGAACTCGCCCGTATTGCTCAGAGTATCGTCCGCTTCGTCGCAAACGGCTGTATAGCTTTCGTTATTGTCAATATAACTCATTTCAGCCGCATTCCTGGCCTGGTGCATGGAAGACTGGATGTTGGCGTCCTGAGCCTCGGCCTTGGAACCCCTGACATTGACCAAAACAATGGTACTGATCATACCGATAATGGCTATCACCACCAGAAGTTCGATTAAGGTGAAACCTTTTCTAGACATTGATCAGTCTCTTTATTTTATCAACTATTTCGGGATTAGCCAAAGTGGATAAATCCCCTAACTCCTCGCCGGTAAAAAGTTTCCTTAAAATGCGCCTCATAATCTTGCCGGAGCGTGTTTTTGGCAGATCCTCCACCAAATAAACTTCTTTGGGCAGGGCAATGGGGCTGATTTCTTTTTTAATCTGCTCTATCACTTCTTTTTTGAGCTCTGCTTCCGATTTTTTAGTTTTAGAAATAATGAAGGCTACCGGCACCTCACCCTTTATCTCGTCGCCAATCCCGATGACCGCGCACTCGGTAATGTCGGGATGAAAATTAATGGCGTCTTCCAGCTCGCCGGTGCTCAATCTGTGCCCGGCCACTTTCAGAACGTCGTCCACCCGGCCGATAATCCTGACCAGTCCGTTTTTATCCTTGATGGCGCTGTCCGAAGTAAAGTATACGTCTTTGCCGTACTGCGACCAATAAGTATCCAAATATTTCTTCGGGTTTTTATAAACTCCCCGCAAAAGAGAAGGGCTGAAAGGCGGCAGTAAAACAAGGTCGCCATTCCTAATTTCAAATTTCACGCCCGGCAAAGGCAACCCGGTGAAAGCCGGCTTGAATGGCCCCAAACCAGGTAAAGAAGTTATCAAAATGCCCCCGGTTTCTGTCTGCCACCAAGTATCGACAATCGGGCATCTCTCTTTACCGATATTTTTAAAATACCACTGCCAGGCAGATTCATCGATCGGCTCGCCGACCGAGCCCAGCAGTCTCAAATGTTTGAATTTGTATTTTTCAATGGCCTGAGACCCGTATTTTTCAAACATGCGAATGGCCGTGGGAGCGGTATAAAAAATAGTCACTTTGTGCTTTTCAATTATTTGCGCCCAGCGGTCGGGCCCGGGAAAATCGGGCGCTCCTTCAAAAATAAGAGTGGTAACATTATTCAATAAAGGAGAATAAAAAGTATAGGTGTGTCCGGTAATCCAGCCCACGTCGGACGTGCACCAGAAAACGTCTTTGGGATGGAAATCAAATATCCATTTCCCTGTCCAATAAGCCTGCACCGCATATCCTCCGCAAGCGTGCATCACCCCTTTGGGTTTGCCGGTGGATCCGGAAGTGTAAAGAATGAAAAATAAATCTTCCGCGTCCATCACTTCGGCCTCACAAAAATCTTTTTCTTTGCGCCAAGGCGGTTCGCCAGACCGTTTAACGACGACCACTTCTTTTACCTTCGTTCCTGGAACAGCCTCTCTGGCGTTTTTCTCCAAATTAACCAGTCCGCCTCTACGGTAGTAATTGTCAGCGGTAATAAGAACTTTCGCCTCGGTATCTTCCAGTCTGATTTTCAGAGCGGTCGGAGAAAAAGCGGAAAAGACCACTGTGTGCACCGCTCCGATTCTGGCGCAAGCTAGCATAACCACAATCACCTCTGGCACCATGGGCAGATAAACGCCGACCCTATCCCCTTTCTTAACCCCCAGTTTCTTCAAATAATTGGCGCAGCGGCAGACTTCCTTGAAAAGCTCCCGGTAAGTCAGTATCCTGGCTTTTTCTCCAATTGGTTCCGGCTCCCAGATTAAAGCCGGCTTGTCGCTCAACTTATGGAAAATATTCTCGGTAATATTTATCTTACCGCCGGCAAACCACTTAAAATAAGGCGGGTTGTGAACGAATCCCTTGTCCCATTTGCGAAACCAAAAAAGATCTGAAGCTTTCTTCTCCCAGAATTTAATCGGATCTTTGGCTGCTTCCTGATATATTTTTTTATTATTTATCCAGGCTTTTTTAGAAAATTCTTTTGTCGGATAATAAAGTTCCCCTTTCTTAATCATTGGTTTATTATACCTTAGATTAATGAAAATAAAAAAGTGGCAGATATGATTTTACCTGCCACTTTTCCTTTGCCGTGTTGCCCTACTATTAATCTGCTTGATGGAAGGTGTATTCCACCCGGTAACTGTTTTCTGCGTATCTCCAGGGGAGATACTTCGGGAATAAAGGGTGCTCCGCGCTCGGGTACCCAGCCATGTCATTGGTGAGCTTTACGGCCGGATTATTAAGAACGAGGATCCCTTCCGATTCCATCATCTCGCTGACCTTGCCGTAAACCAGTTGGCGCTCTGAATATCTAGGAAGCTCAGAAAGAAAGATGATCGCCACGATAAGCAGAATGACAATCAGGGCAAACGGCCCTCTCCAACTAAAACTTTTCATACCTCCCTCCTTTCGTCATGAATAATATAGCTAATTATAGCACATTATATAAAAAAGTCAAGCCCTGGACTGACTTGACCCGACCAAAGAAAACAAATTGTAATTAGAGCCTTTTGCCGACGTATTCGGCGAATTCGGCCAAACGGCCGGCGTAAGCGTATTCGTTGTCGTACCAGGCCAAAACCTTGACCAGATTGCCGTTGACCAAGGTGTTTTCACTATCAACCACGGCCGAATGAGTGTTGCCGATGTAGTCAACCGAAACCAAAGGAGTGTCCTCCACGGCCAGAATGCCTTTCATTTTTGATTGAGCCGCTTTTTTGAAAGCGGAGTTGACCGCAGCTGCCGTGGTTCTTTTGCCCACCTCGCAAATCAAATCCAGAACCGAAACGGTCGGGGTCGGCACCCTGATGGCAATGCCGTCCAGCTTGCCTTTTAATTCCGGGATAACGTTGCCGATGGCCCGGGCAGCGCCGGTTGAGGTCGGGATGATATTTAAAGCAGCTGCTCTGGCCCTCCGCAAGTCCTTGTGGGGCGAGTCAAGGATTATCTGGTCGTTGGTATAACTATGGATGGTCGTCATAAAGCCCTTGACGATCTTAAAGCTGTCGTTGAGAACCTTGGCCACGGGAGCCAAGCAATTGGTGGTGCAGGAAGCCATATCAAAAATATCGTATTTTTTAACGTCCAACTTGTCGGCGTTCACCCCAAGAATATAGGAAGGAATTTTGTCAGGGCTTTTGGAGGGAGCGGAAATTATGACTTTTTTTGCGCCCGCTTTAATGTGCTTTTTGGCTTTCTCGTAATCGTTGAAAATGCCGGTGCATTCCAAAACCACATCAACCCCCATTTTGCCCCAGGGCAGATTTGCAGGATCTTTTTCAGCTAGAAACTTAACATCCTGACCAATTGATTTGTTGTAAATGCCGTAAACCGAATCGTATTTAAAAAGATGCTTGAGCGTTTTAACATCGCTCAAGTCGTTAATAGCCACTACTTTAAGAGAAGGGTGGCTGTTTAGAATGTGGCGCAGGGCCGGCCGGCCGATGCGGCCGAATCCGTTGATGGCTATTTTGATCATAGATTTAACAGTTTGGTTATTTTTTCTTTGTTGAAACCGACAACAAACTCGCCGTCAATATCAACCACCGGCACTTCCATCTGGTCTGACTTTTTAATCATTTCCTCCCGGGCCTCGGCGTTTTCGGCTACGTTAACATCTTCAAACTCAACTTTTTGTTCCTTTAAGAACTCTTTCAGGGTAACGCAGTAGGGACAGCTGGGAGTGCTAAAAACACGGACTTTGGACATATTATTCAATGGGACAGCCGGATATTTCGCTTAATTGTTCCAAGGACTTATAGCCGGCTGATTTCTCGCCACTGGGCACCAACCAGGTGGGAGTGGCGTCAATCTCTTCGGCCACGCATTCCTGCGACCATTGTTCGGTCTGCGGGTCAACGCAGTCAACGTAAGCGATGTATTGGAAAGAATCACCGAATAAATCTTTCTGCTGACTGCACCAGCCGCAGTATTCCGAACCATAGAACTTCATCCCGGCTGCGCTCAAACATTGGGCAAAATTGTCCAGAGCGCCCGGCTCAACTGAAGTTTCCTCCAATTCTTCAATCACCTGCTCCTCCAAATTAAAAACATTAGGAAATAAAAGTTTGCCGTCTTTGGTAATGTAAGAATTGTATTCTGTGCCGGCAATCTCCAGATGAACCCGGTAAAGCTGATAATTAAGACCTTTTTCTTCGCTCACGTCCAGCAAAGAAGCAGTCAACCCTTCTTCTATGGACTGGTTAATGAAAGTAATAGCTTTGTCAGCCGCTTCCTGAGCTGAAAGTGACCCGGCAGAAGATTTGTTGGTGTAAAAATATACACCCCCAATTATCAAAGCGGCTACAATAATAGCCAGAGCTAATGAGTTTTTCTTTAAGTTTTCCACCATATACTCTAACTATACTATGGGATAAATTTCTTGTAAAGCAAGCAAAAAAGACGTTAAAAAAAGCTTTCTTATCAAAAGAAAGCTCTCTTTTTTACATAAATTTCCTTTCACTAAGTGGGTGGTTGAAATTTATAGCCTATTTTTGGTACCGTAATGACACGTCTAGGGCCTGATGTATCTTCTTCAATTTTTTTACGCAGATGGTTGACATGAACACGCAGGTCAACTTCGTCAGTGTAAGAATTTATCCCCCAGACCCTTTCAATGAGAGTAAATTTAGAGACGGGTTCTCCGGCGCTTGAAACCAGTTCCCGGAGAAGATTAAATTCGGTAAATGTCAGACAGACGTCTCGTCCATTAATTTTTACCTGCCTCTTGAGAAAATCAACCGTTAGATTGTCAGAAATGAAATCTGGCGTATCCTCTTCTTCTATCTGTTGTTTAATGTACGAAATTGCTCTTTCTACAAAACGCTCTACGTCTTTTATTTTGCCAATTTTATAAGCGTATCCTGCCAGCGCTCCTCTTAAAGCTGTCTCATCTGCCGAGGTAGATAACATTTTATGCCTCCTCTTTTTGTCAAAGATTATGATTGTATATTATATTCCCTTCTATAAAAAAATCAAGTTCTCCAGGGACTTGAGTGAAGCTCAATTAAATAATTTTTTTGCTTTTTACGTTCAAAGAATCATCCAGCTCATAAACCCTCAGTTCGGCGTAAGCCATCTCGTGGTTGATAATATCTTCATCCGATATCTGTTCAACGTATTTAAGTAAGGCTCTCAGGCTGTTGTGGCTAGCCACTACCAAAACGTTCTGGCCCCGCCTTAAATCTTTTTCAATATGTTTTCGATAATAAGATACCGCTCTTTTGTAAACATCTTTCAGGCTTTCCCCGCCCGGCGGCTCTTTGTCCCAGCTTCTCCGCCACAAATGAACCCTTTCCTCGCCGTATTGTTTTTTGATCTCGTCCTTGTTCAGCCCCTGCAGTTTGCCGTAATTCCTCTCATCCAGAGCTTTATCAATAATAATTGGTAAATCTTTTTTGCCCAGAATCCCCAAGATTAAAGAAACGGTTTCTTTATTTCTGATTAAGGGCGATGTATAAACCTTATCAATTTCAAAACCGCCAAGTTTCGCCGCGGTTTCTTTGGCGCTGTCAATTCCCTCTCGGCACAAAGGCACATCGGTCCAGCCGGTGAACCGGTTTTCCAGGTTCCATTGCGATTTAAGGTGCCTTAACAGAAGCAGTTTGGGCATATTATTTGTTCAACGATTGAAATTCCTGGGCAATCCTCAAAAGCCGGTTGTATTTGGCCACTCTCTCGCCCCTTTGGGGAGCGCCGGCCATCAACCAGCCAGTCCCCAAGCCAACCGCCAGGTCGCTGATAAAAGTGTCGCTGGTCTCGCCTGAGCGGTGCTTTACAAAAACCTGCCACTGGTTGCCCAGAGCGTGCTTGGCTGCATCTATCGTTTCGCTGACCGTGCCGATTTGGTTGGGTTTGATGATGGCGCCGTTGCAGGCGTTCTTGTCCTGGGCTTCTTCCATTTTGTAAATATTGGTAGCCAGGAGGTCGTCGCCGATAATGTCTACTTTTTTGCCCAGAAGCTTGTTGATTTCCTGAAAGCCCTGCCAATCGTCCTGGCTAAAAGGATCTTCAATCCCTTCAATCGGATAGCGCTGGCAAAGGTCTGAGTAGAATTTCAAAAGGTCTTCTCGGCTGAAAATTTCTCCTTCAAAATAATATTTGTTGTCCCGGAAAAACGTATTGGCGGCCGCATCAATGATTATTTTTATTTTTTTATCGCCGGTTTTCTTGGCCGCCTGGACAATCAAATCCAAAGCGTCGCTGGTTTCCTGGACAGCTAAAGTGAAACCGCCCTCCAAGCCGAAGTTGGTTGAACCTTGACCGTATTTTTTGCCGATAATCTCTCTCAGGTTATGGTAAAGTTCAGTGCCTATTCTCAATCTTTCATCAAAGCTGTCAGCTTCCACGACTGCCATGAATTCCTGGATGTCCAGGTCGCTGCGACCGTGCAGACCGCCCTCAATATACAAAAGGCAGGGAATCGGCAAAGAAGGAGTAGTATCAGCCAATTGGCTGAGCCATTTCCACAAAGGCATTTTTTGATCAGCTGCCCCGGCCCGGCAAGCAGCCAGGGAAACAGCCAAGATGGCGTTGGCGCCCAATTTGTCTTTGTTCTCGGTCCCGTCCAGCCGACGCATAAAAATATCAAGTTCTGTCTGCTTGGCCGGATCTTTGCCTTTCAGTTTTGGGGCGATTATTTTATTTACGTTCTCCACTGCCCTGGCAACGCCCATGCCCAGATATCTTTGGCCGCCGTCTCTCAATTCCCTGGCCTCATAACTGCTTTTTGACGTACCAGCTGGCACCGAGGCACGAAAAACGCCCGCCTCGGTCTTTAAATCAACCTCAACGGTCGGGTAACCCCGAGAGTCCAATATTTCCCTGGCTATAATTGATTTGATTTTTGTAGCCATTATTTTGTCTTTTCTAAATAATTGGCAACCGATAAAGCTGCTTTGGCTCCCTCGCCAGCCGCAATAATGATTTGCTTGTAAGGCACGTCGTCCGCATCGCCGGCCACGAATATGCCCGCAGTAGAAGTATGGCCGGTCTTGGGATTAACCACAATTTCATCTTTCTCGTTGAATTCAACCAGTCCCTTAATGAAAGATGTGGCGGGCTGGGAGCCGATTTCAACGAAAACTCCCTGCACCTTCAAGGTATTGAGCTTTTTTGAAGGCCTGTCCTGGTAAACGATTGATTCAACGAATTTGCCGCCCTCAACCTTTTTCACTGCGGCTGAAGTTATAACGGTTATCTTGCCTGTTTTTTTAACTTTGGCCTGGTTCTCTTCGTCAGCCTTTATTACAGAGCCGTGCTCTAAAATATATATTTTCTTGGCAAAATTAATTAAAGAAATGGCTGCCTCAAACCCCGCGTTGCCTCCCCCGATTACCGCTATATCTTTGTCTGAATACAATGGACCGTCGCACGCCACGCAGTAACTTATTCCGCGACCTATGTATTCTTTTTCTCCCGGCACTTCCAAGGGCCGGGGATCTGCGCCGGAAGCTACGATAACGGCTTTGGCCTGGAATTGCTTTTTAGCCGCAGTTAAAATTGAAAAGCCTTTGCCCGATTGCTTAACTTTAACCACCGAATCCATTTCAATATCAACCTTCCGCTGCTTCAAATGCTTTTCAAACTTCTTGATCAGCTCCGAACCTGAAATCTTCTCAAACCCAAGATAGTTTTCAATGTCAACGGCCTTTCTGGCCATCTGCCCCCCGAAGCTTTTGGTGATCAACAGGGTCTTCAACCTCTGCCGAGCAGTATAGACGCCAGCCGACAAGCCGGCCGGACCGCCGCCGACAATAACAACATCGTAGATTTCCTTATCCATTTAACTATTTTACCACAATGTCAAGGTAAACAAAAACGCCCCGGTTGACGGGGCGAACTATCCGTTGCCTTCTTTTCTCCGGCGCAAGAAAGCGGGCAGATCCCATTTTTTTTCCTCGGCTAAAATTTCCTCTTCCGTATCCTCCACTGCTTTTTTTAAATCAAGCGCTGTCCTTCTGGTTAAAGTCTTCTCGGGCACCTCTTCTTCAATCGGGACTTCGACCGAAGCAGGTTTTGCTTTAACAAGTTTTTTTCTCGGCTTTCTTTTTTTTACCTTAAGCTTGGACTTGGGTTTTAGTCTTGGTTTTGGTTTAGATCTGGGTTTACGTCTTTTAGTTTTTAGTTTTAGCTTTGGCTTGGGCCTTCTTTTTGGCCTTGGTTTGGGTTTTGGTTTCCTCCGGCGCCGTTTCTTTGGCTTTGGCTTGGGCTTTATTTTTGGTTTAGGCTTTGGCCTTGGTCTGCGTTTTGGCTTTTTTTTTGACTTATCTTCCTTGCCGCAGCCCAAAGCCAGTAAAGCTATTCTGATTTTATCACGGTAACCGTTATTCTGGGAAACGCCGAAAATAATCTTGGCTCTTCGGTTGAAATCAGTAATGGTCTGGGAAACCTGCTCCACTTCTTTCATGCCGAGGCCGGGCGAGGCGGTAATATTGAAAACAATCTTCTCCGCTCCCTGGATGCTGTATTCGTTCAAAGGGCTGTGGAGCGCCTTTTTCAGCACTTCCTCTATCCGGTTGGAACCCTGGCTAAAAGCGCTGTTCAAATAAGCCAGTTTGCCTTTTCCTTCCAATACGGTCTTCAAGTCGGCAAAGTCAATGTTAACTAAACCTGGCAGATAAACCATCTCGCAAAGGCCTCTCAGGTTTTCCGCCAGTCTTTTGTTAATAGCGGAAAAAGCTTCCTTGAGAGGGGTGTTTTTATCAATGATTTTGAAAATGTTCTCGTTGGGTATTATAGCCAAAGCATTCAGGTGAGGAGTGATCTTTTTCAGGCTGTTGCGGGCTATCTGAGCCTTTTTCCCGCCCTCAAACCTGAAAGGCAGGGTAAAGATGCCGAAAGTCATCACCTTCATTTCCCGGGCGATCTTGGCAAATTCGGGAGCAGCGCCCGAACCTGTGCCTCCGCCCAAAGAAGACACTAAAATGCACAAATCAACCCCTTTAAAGAGCTTGGCTATTTTCTGTTTGTCTTGCTTGGCTGCTTTCTGTCCCAATCTGGCATCCATGCCGCAGCCCAGCCCGCCGGTTAGACTCTGGCCGAAAGCCAGGGTTCTGACTCTCCGGCCCACTTGTTTGAGGGCTTGGATATCAGTGTTGGCTACGACAAAATCCACCCGGCTCACTTGGGGCGCAATTTCTGAAACAATCGAACTGCCTCCCCCGCCGATGCCAATTACCCTCATGCGAGTGCGGTGGATCAGTTCAGGTGAGTTATTTTTTTTAACTGAACGCCTGACTTTCCTTTTCCTGACTGTTTTCTTTTTTCTTTTAATCTTTTTCTTGGCCATAAAAATACCTTATTAGATTATAGCTGTGATCATTCAACCGCGTCAACCGACGAAAGGGAGTTTATCTCTTGGATGGTGTCGGCCGCATAATTCAAAATACCCGCAGCCGCTGCGGCCGTAATTACCACCAAAAGAAATATGTAAGCCCAATTATTCTGCTGGTTTCTGATTAACAAAGCCATATTTCCCTATTCTACCAAAAAACCAGGAAAATAAAAAAGGGAGAACGAATTAATATCATTCTCCCTTCTTTGTCGAATGAACAGCTGATTAAGCTTCGTATTCGAGGCAGATCGTCTGGGTTTTGGGATCCCAGAGCGCCCGGTGTTTGTCCTGCTCGATAATGATACAGTCGGCATAGCGTGTGGTCGTAAATGTCCACCCCTGTTTTTCGAGTTCTGATCTGGTAAATTGACCACGAGTTCGACAGCTCGGCATTTTTTCCCTCCTTAACGAAATATTGTCTGGTTAATATTATACCAGACAACACAGAAAATGTCAAGGACTCACCGAAAACAGCTTCTCAACTGAGGTTTTCAGTTCTTTGGCTATGTTAAAAGCCAGCCTCAGAGAGGGATTGTATCTCCCCTGCTCTAGAAAGACAATGGTCTCGCGGCGCACCCCGACCCTTTTGGCCAATTCCTCCTGAGTCAAACCTCTTTTAATCCTGACTGCTTTAATCTTTACCTTAATCATTATTCTTTTCGTTCGTATATCTTGAATAAGACAGTGTAAAGAAGCATGAGAAAACAGGCGGAATACAGCAAAGCGGTGGCAGTGCCAAACAAAATCCCCTCCTTCCCGCCAATACTATACAGAATTATGCCGACAATAACCGAAAGCGAAAGATAGATTTTCATTGCCCAGCCGGAAGCCTTGCCGGCTATCGTATAATCACGCTCATCAGCCATTACCTCCTTCACCCTTCTCCTCAAAGTATAAAGGAAGAGCCAGGAAGCCATGATGGCGGCTACGGGCAGATACCAATTGCCGAAATTAATAGACAGACCAACAACAACAGATACTATAATAACTGCGATGATTCTATAAATCGAGAATGTTTTCTTACTCATAGTATTTCAATTTAGTTAATTATTCCTGGCTGCTTTAATGTTAGAAAAACATAACATTCCTGTCAAGTGGATAAATAAAAAAACGAGGACTGAACTAAAAGCTTTAGCACCCTGTCAGCAATTAGTTGTCCTCGTTTTTTAGCAAGAGTACGATCATTAGAGTGTTTAAACCACGTTTAAGTTATCTTCTTCTTTAAACTACCTCCTTTGATAGGACAAACGGGGTGCTGATTAAAGTATAACAAAAACCAAAAAAAGACCAAAATAAAAACCGCCTGATCGGCGGATTAAAAGACGTGCGATATTGCGACCAATTTATTTAAGAGTATCAACCAGGGTGCCGCTCATTGAAGCGGGAAAAGCGACGATGATAATGCGCTTTAGGGCCAAGACCCAGTCCGCCTGCCAGGGGGCCTGCTGGATCAGCGTCATTAAAACGGCGACAACCCCGAAAGAAAGTAAATAAGTAAAGCCAATCCTTTTCAAAAACTCTGTCCGATGCCCCTTAGTATCGCCTTTGTAGAAATTGAAATAAACAAAGGCGGAAATGAACAAGATAGAAATCAAAAGTATCCCGAGCACGCTGTTCAGAGGCAGTATCCCGCCCAAATCCCAGACTTCCTGGGTAAAGCTTACCGGGATAGACAGGATTGCAGCCCCGATAACGACCTGCAGGGCGTCTTTCAAATGGAACTCAACCATAAAAGGAGACAGTGTCTTGTGCAACACCTTTCCCCCTTCGTCCTTGATAACGAGCAGCTCTTTCAACAAACCGCCCACCCTGATGATTCTTCTTGTTGTTTCCAACTTCTCCGTCATTATCCCATTCTACCAAAAA
This sequence comes from uncultured Candidatus Saccharibacteria bacterium, assembly GCA_964568775.1. GTDB lineage: Bacteria > Patescibacteriota > Minisyncoccia > Minisyncoccales > MHMH01 > CAZMQW01. The sequence goes on along the minus strand of CAZMQW010000003.1, from coordinate 40,416 downwards.
ACCGCCTGGTTGGCGATATGGTAAGAAAAACAAAACGTTGCCGCTTAAACAAAAAAACCCCGGTAAAAACCAAGAGTCTCTATGCGAGGAATTTCCGAAGAAATTCTCTTTTGCCCAGACATTAAAGTCTGGGAACGTATCTTGGGAGAACGTTCAGCGCAGTATCGCAATCTTAAATTACACACTCGCATTTTTGAATTTCAGTTCTCCCGTCTACATCTTGACTATAGCATACCCACAGAATCCGTCAACCCCTATTTGATGGTTTCTTCCTTTTGGCCCGTTTCCTTTTTCTCGCCTTTCTATTGCGTCTTTTTTGATTTGCCCATCCTATACCCATATTTTTTATCTTTTATTACAATCGTGACCTTTTAATGCATTCTACCAGAAAATCGCCTAATTGGCGATATTTATTATCAGTGCTTAATTCTAATAACATAACTTTTGAGTTTGGGGGAATGAAAAAAGCCCAAGAATGGGCTTAATTTCATTTATTTGATTTACTAGATTAATTCTTAAAGACGGGCTACGTTTGTTGCGTTGGGGCCTTTTGCAGAATCAGCTTTTTCGAAAGACACCCTGTCACCTGCTTTTAACTCTTCGAAGGTTACGCCCTTAAGTTCGTTGCTGTGAAAGAATAACTCTTTCTCTTCACCATCAACGGTAATAAATCCAAATCCTTTCTCTGTAAGGTTTTTAATTGTTCCTTCCATGATTGTGATATAAATTAATTAATGTTTTAAGGTTTTATCCTAAAGTTTAGTTTCCTAGATAAACTCGACTAAATTTTCATTAGGCAACTATCTTATATTTGTAATGTTAACATCTAAAAAATAATTTGTCAATCAAAAAACCGTCCCTTTGGCGATCATTATTAATATAGAGCAGTCCTCCGCAAATAAACTAAAGACCCGGTACGTACCGGGTCTTTAGCAGGTTATTGTGTGGATAACTGACTTAGGAAAGGTGCTTGGAAACAAGCTTGGTCATCTCAAACATAGAAACAACCCCTTTTCCCTTGAAAACCTTTTTCAGGTTCGCATCGGCATTGATATTGCGTCTGTTCTTTTTGTCCTGGAGGTCGTTCTTTTTGATGTAGATCCAGAGTTTTTTGACGACCTGCGACCTAGGCATTGGCCCCTTGCCGACGACAGCGGCTAAATCGTCGCTGATTTTCATCGGCTTCATGAACGCAGAATTAGATTTTGCCATATTGTTTTTAAAGTTATTATCGCGACCTTTTTGCTTGTTAATAAAGTATACTAAATTCTATTTGTTCTGTATACCTCCCGCCAAGTTCCTGTAATGCGCCAAGGCCAACACCAGAGAAACAACAGCGGCAACCGCATAAATCACAACTCCCACCACATCGTCTTTAACCAATATATGTCTGATGGCTGCTATTGTCCAGGCTGTTCCGCTAACAAGCCAAAAGATTGATAAGATTTTGCTGGTTTTTTTCTCCATTTTCCTATTCTACTAAAAAATCAATGAAGCGTTAAGTCTATTTACTTTATCCCCAAAAAGATCGCCAAAGAAAAAATATAATAACAACAATAATAATTAAAAAAAGAATTTTAATGCCTGGTAATACTTCCGACGGTTCGTTTGCCAATTTATCTTGTGGCCTGGAAAGATTTTGGCTGAAAAGTGTTTTAGTAGGAAGTGGTTTATTGGGGAAATTTTTGGCAGAAAGATTTTTAAAAGAGCGGAAAGATTTAAGAAAGGCTTTATTTTTTTTATTTTTAGCTCCTAGGATAAGCATAATAATCCAGAGAGCTATTAGTACAAAAGGAATATCCATAATTTATATCTACTTTATTCTACCAAAAAACCGCCTGTTTGGCGACTTTTTGAATTTATTTTGCTGCGGGGCTTGGATTCGGACCGTCTCAGTCGCCCTAGCGCCGTTTGAATCTCAAACGTGTCACGCGTCGACTTTTAGAATCAAAAGGAATCAACTACAATATAGCTTTTCCCGTCATTTTTTTCAATCTCCAAATTTGAAAAGATTCCTTTCTCGCTTCGCCATTCGTTTGAGAATCCCCAATCGTTCCACTTCCAAACTGCGACATAATTTCCGTTGCACCTTGGTTTCTGCGAATAATCTCCCTCAATAACAATTAAGTCGTTTTTTCCGTCGTTATCGATATCGTCAATTTGAAATTCGCAATTTGGCTCATCAAGATTGGAAGAGCCCCAGATTTGTTTCATTGCATCGCCAATAAAATCAAAAATGAAAAAATGATTTTTTACGCTCGTATCATTCTCTTTAACCCAAAAAGGCTTAGACGAACCAAAGTTTCCAGCTTTCCATAAAGATAAATTTATATCAGAAATCCCGTCATTATTAGAATCGGCAAGAAAAAAATTATCTATCCACCAATCGTTCGGCGATTGCCAAACAATTTTTGAATTTTCCATGATCGTGAGAAGACCGTTTTCTAAAGAATAAGTTTCTGGAATAGAATCCTTATTTATATCCGCTGTTTCTTTTTTTGAAACAATATCACCAATATTATAATCCTCCGCATAAACTGTGGCTTCTGAGCCTTTTTTAAAGTCATCGTTATCCCAAAAATAGACAGCTCTATTTATCAAGGGAAAATCCAATCTTTTCAAAATTTGCTCCTTGTCGCTTTCTCCTGCCACTTCCGGCTGAGCAAAGTTAGTCATAACAACGGGTAAAAGACCAATTTTGTTAATCCCGTTTTTTGTAAAATAAACCTTGATCGCCAATCCCTCTTTTGTTTCTTGCGACTGCGGCTGGTCAAAAACAAAATTTCCCAAGCTGTAAAAAATGTATTTTCCTCTATATTTTTCCATTGTTTGCACAACGTGGGGATGATGGCCAATAATTAAATCTGCTCCGGCGTCAATCGCCGCGTGAGCAAAATTTACCTGCGATTCGTTTGGTTCGCCGGCGTATTCAATTCCGGCGTGCATAGAAACAATAACAAAATCGGCTTTTTGTTTAGCTTCCTTCACGGCTCCGGCCATTTTCTCAATTCGCATAAATGCCGTTCCCGCACGATTTTCGCTGGCTTCATACGAAGCCGGAACAACATCGATATCGTTGTAAGCGAGAAAGGCGAATTTTATTCCCTTTTCTTCTGTATAAACAGGCTCGTATGCTTCCTGCTCGTTGTTTCCAGCTCCCACATATTTAATACCCGCCCTTGTAAGATAATCGAAAGTGTCTTTCAACCCTTCGTCTCCAAAATTTGGAGTATGGTTGTTGGCCAAAGACAAAACAGATAAGCCGGCTTGTTTTAGTGCTTGCTCGGTACCCGGATTTGATCTAAAAATCATCTCAAAATCAGGGATTTCCTGCCCTGGGGTGATCGGCGTTTCCAAATTAGCAAAAACCAAGTCCGCACTCTGTAAAAAATCACGTATTTTCAAAAATGGATAATTAATATCTTTTTGTTTTTCGACTATTCGTTCTACCCCCCTCGAATAAGATATATCGCCAACCGCAACCAAAGAAACTTCCTCGCTTATTTGGGGAAGTTTCTTTTTTTGGTCGGAAAAATCTAAAAAATCTTTTTCGCCCTGCGGTTGGTTATTGCCAAAAAAAATGACAGCGAAAATAGAAAAAGACAGAACGATTAACCACGTAATTTTTCTTTGCATTTATTTATTTCGCTATAAATGCGCTGGTCCATTCCGGCAATTGGGGAGCCTGACCTGAATTAAGTATTTCCCGCCACTTTTTGTCGGTTAATCTGTCCGACATCGGCCAAGTAAATTCGTAGTAAGAATAAACTCCTCCTTTGGCGATTCTTAATTCACCGTCAATCGGCACCACGACATAAATCTCATAAATTTTGCCTGTGCCCTCTTCTAGCACTTGACCGTTAGGATCAGTAGCAACATCAGCGACAATGGCGGCTGGGTTTTGGTCTAAGAAATCTCTTTGGCCCAACTCCTTATACTGCGGTTCATCTTTGTTTATTTCGAACCAGAAATGCTCCAATTGTCCGCCGTATGAACGGATAAGCTCGTATTCTTCATCGGTCAATTTCTCGTTATTTAATTCTTTTTCGGATATTGTTTTGAGCGACATCGCAAGTTGCTCCATTTTGCTCAAATTGTCTTTCATACTCGGCGTTAACAGTCCGCGAATTTCCAAGCCCTCGTTCGTCATTTTAAGAAGCGAGGCCAGGCGCGCATAAACATAGGGATTGGGTTCAACGTATCCGCGGTCATCTTTTTCTTCGAAGCCGCCTCCGCCCAATTCAGCATAGACTTGTTTGGCATAAAGAATCGTATCGTGTTTTAATTCGGCCCAGCTTCCTAAAAACGTATTAAGGTCTTTTCTTGCCCAGGCTGAATTTTGCATAAAAGTCGGGTAGCCGCTTAATTTTTCATCAAGGAGCGGACGAAGCTGATACAACCAACCCCAGTACAAATTCTGCGTCCAAACTTCAGTGCTGAGCCCCGAAAGATAATCATCCATTTTAGACATATTCTCCGGATAGCAGGCGTATTGGGTCTCCCCCATTGCTTTTACGATATTTATCGCCTCATCCGAACCCATGGCTGCGGGAATATCTAATCCTTTTGGCAGACATCTTGCTCCGGTCAAACAACTCGCCTCTTCCGGCTTATACTCTTGGCAAGACTTAGTCTTGTCGCCCACTTCCCGATAAATAAGCCTTTGGAAAATAGATGCATCAATGGTAAATCGCTGCCCCATAAAACGGAATCCTTTAATTTCCTTTTCTCTGTCTGACTGAAATGATGCTTCAAAAATCGGCATTGAGTTTATTTGCGGCGGATCAAGGGTTTTTGTTGCTTCAACAAAAGAAGCAAATTTATTTTTGTCGGTTGACATCGTTTGAAGGATTATGTCGCCGCCGTAGATTTCTTCCGCTAAATCCTTAAACTGATAATAGGTAATGTCATCGCTCTTGCCGACGAAAAAGTTTATCGGCGTATAAATCATGTTCCAGCTATTTCGATTGCTTTCTTGATTAAGGGCAATGGTAATGAGTAACGCTGATTTTATCTCATCATCGTTCTTCATTCTAAAAGTAAGGCGACCGTACCACATCATTGACTTAAAATAGGCCTTTAATTGCTCTGTTTTGTCGTAATGACCCCTTGGTATGTATTGCGAATAATCTTCTTTTAAGGCTTCCAGCGGTAGTGGCCCCTGGGGGGTATTGATAATCATATCTTGACCGCCACCTATGTTCATTACCGGAGACTTACTGATTCCTTGATGAGCATCAATTAAAGCTAATTCCTGCTCAACCTCGTTCTTTACGATTGAAGGAACGCTTACGGATGAATCCAGAAGTTTGCTTCCAACCGCAAAAAATCCAACATTTCTTTTAGCAGCGTTTTCCCACTCAGTTCCTTTTAAGCTGTTATACTGGCTTAACGATTCAGAAAGCATGCTGACGTTAAGTTGTTTTAGTTCCACCGCAAGCTTCTGTTCCTCCAGCTGCTTGAGCAGAAAATCGAACATCAGATGATAATTATGAAGCATTGAATCGGTGGTGATGAAGCTTGGCGTGTAGCTATACCGATTTGACTCATAAAGAGGGAAAAATTCATTATTGTAGGAAGATGGTTTAACCACAAAAGCATTTTTCACAAGCAGGCTTTTTACCGCATCGGAAAAATTGAAATTGCCAGCATTTATAACATTACTCAAATTTTGGCTGACAGAATAAGCTGGAACCTTTGGAGTTATATTAACTGACACTTCTTCATATATCGCGAACTTAGAAGCGAACGCAACCGCTGGTTTGTAAATGTCTTCCGCAGTTTTCTTTATAGCTTCCCGACTCGACTCTGGAATAATAAAATAAACAATCGAGACGGCAAGAACGAATACTCCCAAAATACTTGAAATAATTAAAAGTTTGGTTTTCATTGAAAGTTCAATTATTACTTTTGTTATTTAATCCTCGACTTCTTATTTTAAGATGGATATCCTAAAAACAGTACGGGACTAAGATTTAAACGCATTTTAATCGCCCTAGGGCGGTTCAAATCCCAAATGGGTGACGTGTCCTGGATACGAACTTTTTCTCAAAAAATGTGAGGGGCGACCCAGTCACTCGGCGTGTAATGTGTTGGCTGGGGCTATGGGACAATGTTGGAACCTTTTTTTGAACTTCCCCGATGACCCCGTCTCGATCGTCTTATAATTCTCGCGTTTCAAGAGGATAAAGATCATATGCGATCTCTTCGTATGGATGAACTTTCTTTAAGGCAGCGAGAACATCGTTAACTACTTCAGCGTCAACTTGACATTCAATCCTCTCTTCTTCTATTTCTTCAAATTTTCCGACTTTTCCAATGGCTGGATTAGCTCCTTTTTCAGGCTTGAAACGGCCTATTCCCCGGACACTAAAGCTGCAAAAAGAATAATTACCTAATTTTCCGGCACCAGCTTCACCGATAGCCTTTCTTGCCTTCTCGGCATATGGGGGAGGAATTGTAAAAATTAGTTTATATTTAGACATAAATTAATTATAACATTATCCACTAACCGTGTCTTGGTCATCCATGATACCGCGCTGACTCGTGCTGTGAGTCCCGGTCTAGAACCAGGTTTTCAAGGGGAAATTCGGGGCGGTTTCGGGGTGTCTCACCGACCCACCTCGGTCACGCGAGTTTATGCAATAAGCGAAGCGTCATAGATAAGGCTGTTGCTTCATCGCTTCACCTGTATTTTAACACAAAATGAGACAAATCAGACAATATTTAGGGGCATATTTCTGTATCTTGTTTCAGGTTAAATTTTAACTGTCTGATTTTATAATTTCCCAAACATCTTTGACAATTTGTTCTGGTTTTCTTGCTATCACTGTTTTCATTCCCATTTCTTTAGCTGGCAAAAGATTACCTTCACTATCATCGATAAAAATACAATCTTTCGGGAGTACGGCAAGATCTTTAACGGCTAACTCATAAAATTCTTTTTGTGGCTTTACAAAACCAACTTCGCAGGATAAATAAACTTTATCGAAATTATCATAGCCATTGCGTTCACGAGTAATATCAACCATATAAGGGAAAGTATTCGATAAAACTGCCGTAATATACCCTTTGGTTTTTAATTTTTTAATCATATTTATAACCTCTTCGTAAAGCTCAAAATATTCATTGAATAGCTTACGAGACAACTCCTTCACATCTGCCGGCATTGGCTTATTTATGCGTTCTGCAAATTTTAACCAAAAACTATCTTCATCCAACAAACCTTTATCAAGTTGCTCAAAAAGATCGCGGGTCGTTTCTTTTGCATTTTCTTTTTCTTGCGCAGATAAACCAAAAATCAACTCAACATCATCAAAAAAATACTTATTTATTTTCTTAACCACCCCGTTATAATCAAATATAATTGCCTTTATCATCTTTATATTTATTCTTCTATTAATAATTTCCTTTTGAGGCGGCTAATGAATTTGTTATTTTGTTCTGGCTTTCCAATTGTTAATCTTAAGGAATTTTCTTCTTGATAATATCGAAGAAATATCAGGTTTTGCTCTAAATAATTTCTCATTTCTGAAAGATTACCGTCGATTTTTATAAATAGAAAGTTTGCTTCGGAGGGATAAACCGTAAGCGATGGAAGCTTGGTAAGTAAATTATAAATTCTTTCGCGCTCACTTACAATTTTTTTGATTTTATTCATAATTGAATGAAAATCATTTAATGCCGCAATACCTCCAATCTCAGCTGATAAATTAACATTAAAAGGAAGTTTTATCTTCATAATTTCATTAATGAAGACAGGAGACATTATTCCATAACCCAACCGCAAGCCAGCTAATCCAGCCCATTTACTCAAGGATCTTAAAACTATAAGATTATTATATTCCTTGCATAACGGAATAAATGTTTTATTGCTAAATTCAAAATATGCTTCATCAACAACAATCAATTTTTCGGTATTTAGCAGTTCTCTAATCTCATATTCTGTTACCATGTTTCCTGTCGGATTGTTCGGGGAACAAATAAGTATAGCTTTTGTTTTAGTGTTTATATTTTTTAATATTTCCTCAATTCTCAATGTGTAATCGGCGTTTCTTTGTATGCAAACATTTTTCCCTTTGTTCAACCCAATAATCATAGGATACATTCCATAAGTAGGCGGACAGTTTATAATTTCATCGCCTTCTTCAATTACCATTCTCAGAACTAAATCCAGCAACTCATCTGATCCCGATCCAACTATAATATGTTCTGTACCCATGCCTACATATTTAGATATAGCATGTCTTAATTTTTTGTATTCAGGATCGGGATAGCGATTAAAAATATTTTTAGCTCGAATAAGTGCTGACCTAACTACGTTTGGCGACCCGTAAGGATTTTCCCCTTGATCTACTTTTATTATGTCATCTTCAGAACATTTATATTTTTCTTTGAGATCAAGTAAATAGGGGGCTGGACTGTAAATCGCCATTTTTAATATATCTTTTCTAATGAATTTTGCTAAATTTTCATTATTCATTTTATAAAAATTAGTAAGCCCCTTTAGATAAGAGGTCTTATAAAAGGAAGAACAAAAGGCTTATTCTTATCAGCGGATTCTATCAACAAATCAGTTGCCTCTAATAGGCTCTGTCCGATAGTCACAACTCCATGACCCTTTAGGAAGGCGACGTTCTTTTTCTTCAACAGAGGTATAACATCAAGTCCAAGCTCAATTGTTCCGTACGGTATTTCTTCCAAAGTGGTTGGAATATTTTTATCTTCTCTTGGTCCGACATTAACATGAGCTACTGCCTTCACATTTGGCATTTCTTCATAAATTGTCCAATGATTAATAGACTCAGAAGATGGACCCTTTAATCCAAAAAAATAAACATTTTCACGATTTGCCTCTGCTACAAAAATAATTTCATCAACATGTAAATCATCCAAAGCCGACCCAGTAGATGTTACAAGCATTCCTCCAGGGACTTTAATACTTAAATTTCCGCCGCTTCCGACAGATAATCCATTTTTACCTATCAATTTGCCACAATCTATAAAATCTTGGGCGTATTTATCTATTAATGTTTGTATGTTTATTGAATCTGGCCTCGTTGCTCCGTCTTCATATTTCATATTGTTTGAGCTATAAAAACAACTATTTTATTCTTTAATTATATATTTTAATAATTTCTTAAATTCATCTTTTTTCTTATTATACCTATTTTTTATGTTTTTGTAATTAGCGACGAAATCTGTTATTAAAACAATAAATCTTGTTATTCTTCTAAATATAAAAAGAACCCCTCATGCCTTATGCAAAAAGGGGTTCTAGGTTGCCATTACCTTTTAAATCCATATGTGGTTTTGTGTTGCGAAAATTCAGTCATAGCCTCGTATCCAAATCTTCGCAAAAGAGCTTCCACTTCCGTTGATGTTTCTTCGCCGTTTATAATGTGGTAAGAGGCTACCGCAAGATTTACGGCGTTATTCATCAATACTTTTTTTGCGCCCTCCATCGCTTTAATCTCTGAGCCTTCGATGTCCATTTTGATGAAATCGACTTTGCTTATCCCCAGTCTTTCCAATTCGTTGTCGATCGAAACGGCGGATATCTCAACGGCATGAGGACTCGCATTGAAGAAGAAGGATGCTCCGGCTGTGTGCTTGTTGTTAAATTTGAGCGTTTTATCTTCACTCCACAATGCTTTATTCACAACTATTACGTTTGTCAATCCGTTCAGCCTAATGTTGGCTTCAAGCTTCCTGCAATTTTCCGTGTCGGGCTCAAATGCGATGACTCTGCCCGTTTCTCCGACGGCCTTTGCGGCATAAATCGAGAATGTCCCTTCATAAGCGCCGGCATCAATTACAACATCGCTGGGCTTTAGGTTGTAATGCCTTAAATAGCCCAAATTTTCTTTGCGGAATGAAGCTCTCCAGGGCTGATATTCCATATCGTAGGGCGTTAAATTTGCACCAGACCAGCTGTCGAATTTTAATACCTGTCCCCTGAAGCTTATTTCCACGCAATCACTGCGCCATACTCTTTCCGACATTAATTCTTGCAGATTCTTTCTAATTTCCTCATCTGAAGAGCATGAATTGTCTACAATAACGTCGTAATCGAGATCAATCCTTTCGACGCCAGTATAGATTCTGTCCAATTCTTCCTTTGTCCATATTACGTGCGTGCTCTTAGGTCTTTGTTGTAATCTCCTTCGAGCCAACTCGATGGGCGTGTCAACATAAATTATTCTGACATCAGAAATTTGCTGGAGTTTTCTCAGAATAGCCAAAGCATATGGCCTACTCATCGTATTTTCAAAGCAAATTTTACCTCTTTTTTCCAAAAAATCAAAAATGGCTTTTTCGGCCAAGGGTTCGGCTAGTTTCAAAAAATCATAGGGATGATCTTTTTGCGCTTCAATAAAAATGTCTTCATATTCGAAAAAAGGAATATCAAAACAATTTTCAATCAGCCTGCCGATATAAGATTTACCAGCGGCTATTACACCCACTAAAACAAAAGCTTCTTTCATTTTAAACTCCTTTTTTAAAAGAACATTTCCCGTATGTTATACAAGTCGATTAACTACTTGTATCTTATTAATCGACCCATATTATCATTCTTTATTTAACAACTATTATTATATTTGTCAAGCTTACCGGGCACTGGTCTCAAAAATAAAAATTTGCACTGTTAGATGCGTCTCGGTCTCTCGATACCGAGTACCAGGCTGCTGTGTGCCCCAGTTCTGAACCCCGGTTTTAGAGGGGTTTTGGGTGGTTTGGGGCGTGTCCCATTTAGGCGTCTCAGTCGGGGCTTTTTAAGCTAAAATGGGACAAATGGGACACAGAAAGAGGGTGTTCCATTTGGGACAGTGAAGTGTACCGTTTTGGGTTTTTTAAAGTGTCTCACTTGTATGTCTCAGTTTGGACGTTTTGTTCGGAAAATGAGACAAATCAGACACTACTTATCTGTATATTTTGGCGTCTCATTTTTTCCTATTTTTGGCTTCGAATCCAATCGTTGCATCGCCCTCAAATCGCCTTGTTCTTTTTTAATCTTTTTGGTGACCTCCTGAAATGGTTTGGGAATAATGAGATTCTTTCTGCATTCTTCGACGGAAAGCACATTTAAGCAATAAGGGCATTTCCCAAAATCTCCTTCCCCCCACCGAAAGAAATCTTTAACACCTCCAGCTGCTATACAATATTTTTTACATTTCGGACATTTTATAATACCTAATTTAAACTCAATAATGGTCATATTAAAGATATTAAATAATTACTACTCTTAGTATAAAACAGAATGGGTTTTTTGAAAACGCAAAAAGCGAGGGAAAGATGAATCAAGAAGATTCAAGATTTCGCCTCGCTTTAATGTGTTCCTTTACGGAACTTAGTGTAGGAGATGACGAGCAGTCCGAAGGGATTCTTGGGCTTCGTGGAGTTTGTTAATGACCCGGCTTAATTTTCGCTCTGGATCATTATTTTTTCTACGAAGTCCTGAGACGGTTTCAGCAAGCTCTTGAGCCTTATTTTCCATATGAGCTATTTCGCGTTCGATATCAGCGTACATCAGTTTTCTCCTTTTATCTAAAGTGCTGTTTAATAGTCTTTTCTCAGGAGTTCCTGAGCCTAGTTCCGTTTAAAAGTGAAATTCTTTCGAGGAACCAGGAGGGACTATTTGGAAAGAAAATTTAAAACTAAATTCCTTATTGTCTTTCCGTCTGTATTATAGCATATAGTATTAGATTTGTCAAGAAGAACTGTGTCTTGAATAACGCTTCTATTGACACGTTTTTGAACGAAATTCTTAATCTAAAAATGGTAAAGAAAGTAATACAAAAGCGGAAGTGCAGCAATGGTCAAAAAAGTAGTAACATAATGCAAAGCATTTCTGGGCATAGATAATGCCGAGGCAACACGATTGAGTTCTTGCCCTGTTTTTATTTCCCAAAGCAAATCTGGGAGCCTTACCAACATCAATACTACTGCAACAACGGTAACCCCTATATTCCAAAAGTGAAATGTAGCATAGAGATAACCAATGATAGCCAAAAAGGCGATAAGATTAAGCCACTTATCGGCACGCTCAGATTTTTTAATTTCTTGCTTAATAAATTCGTGCCCCTCTGTTTTTAACTTTTCAAGATCAGGGTTAGTAAAAAATCCTCTTACGAGCAACCCTAACAGATTTATACTTAAGTACATTAAAATGAAGTAAAATATTATAGATATTAATATATGAATAATCATGGATTTTTATGTATGCGTCTCAGTCACCTGACTTAGCATGTGTTGGCTGGCATCCTCGGTCTAGAACCAGCGTTTTAAGGGGAGTTTTGAGGATTTTGGCGGTGCCCCACTGACCCGCCTCGGTCGGGGCTTTTAATCTAAAAATCTAAAAGTGGAAAGTATTAATTCCATAGTTTCGCTTGGTGTTCTACCAAAATTAGCAGCACATCCTTCTTGAACAAGGTTGGCATCATTGGTCCGGAAGTCATAAATTCGGTCTCCCTTTTTAATAGAAATGGTAACTGGTAGATCAAAACCTGCTCCCACAAATTGATAAGAAAGTTTTACAGCCCTTTCTCCGCCTACAGAAATTTCCTCACGCGATACTAGTTTTGATCCAAATTCTTGCCAGTTTCCATATCCAGCTTGTCTATAACTTTCTTGCGTCTTTTTTGTTTCTTCTTCGGTCTCGACTATTCCCTTGTTTATCCACTCATCGAGTGTTAAATCTTGAACATCGAAAAATATTAATGAAATAGGACCTATAAAAATTGTGTCTTCAATTTCACTAATTCTACATCCTGGCTCGCCGCCTTCTAAAAATGAGGGGTATTTTATCTCAAACCCATAGTCTTCATTACGGTAGTTTTGCCAATCGGAAGTTTCGTCTTTAACTAATTCTTCTTCCGGGGCTTCCCAGTACTGCCAAACGAAAAATCCTCCACCGATCAAAACCAGCAAAATAACTATTATCCAAATTTTAGAAAAAGCCTGATTCACTGTTTTTCTTAATAACTAATACAAATTAATTGAGTGTTGCTACAACCGAGATTTTCGCCTCGCCTGCCTTCAGAATCAATGCAATATTTGGTTTTTCCATCAGATAAAGTCACATCTACACAATAAGCATTATTTGAAGTAATCATTCCCGGCCATCTTCCTATTTCGTTTTGAATTTGTTTCTGCAAATTAGAAATATCTTGGTCGCTCGAAAGATTCAGATAATTGCCGTTTTTATTGTAATAGATTGTAGCTGCAGCTCCTATCATACTCATATCCGCCATAACCTTAACGTCTTTGGCGGTCTTCTGAGAAGGCGCTGTTACTTCTCCTCCAAGAAATTTAAAGGTAGAGAGCATCAAATTGTAAGTATTGATTTCAGACGAAAAATCCATTCCGGTTAGGTCTTCAAACCCCATAATCATCAAAGAAATAATATAAACTCTATCATTTTTTGAATAAGCAGCACCGATCGCTTGTAGCGCCCCGTCCTCCATTTCACAACTGATTTTAGCGAATGTATCTTGTTCTTTCTCTATCTTGCAAGAGGCAGAATCATATCCTAAAACAGAAAGTAAAGATTTTTTCTGGGGATTATCTTTAACTTCTACCGTAACAGATTTAAAATTGTTTGACGTATCTCCTGCGGAAAATTCCCAAGAGATCATCGGGACCGTTTCTACTGACACGCCTTGCCTTTCAAATTCTTCTTTGACCATATTCAAATCTGGTGAGTATTTGATTTCGTATTGATATCTTTCGTTCTGATAAATTTGCCAGTTGGCAGTTTTTTCTGCAGTTACTTTGTCTTCGGTTTCTACCCCTGTTTCCTTTCCTTCCTGTTTAGTCTCTGTATACCGCCAAGCAAAATATCCTCCGCCGATAAGAATAAGAATGATTATTATAATTCCGATTGTAGAAAAGGCTTTGTTTTGCATAATTTTTAGATTAATAATCTTCTTTTATTATAGAAGAAATTACTACCTAGAATCAATTTTAGTCAACAATCTTTTCATACCCACTCAATTCATCACTCATTTTCTTCCGAACTTGAGGATTCCCCATTAATTTTTCTGCGTCTTCTAACTCTTTTTCAAGTAATCTTAATTTTCCAATCCAAAAACTAGGAATAGGCATTTTATGTGCTTTCCGCTCTAAAGCATTTGCGCTGAAAAGAGTATAGTGATGTCTTAACCATTTTCTATAGCTTGGTGTATCCATTTTTCTTCTTTGTTTATCGAAAAGCTCTTGAGTCAAATCTCTTATAGATATCTCAGAACCCCAATATTTTCTTTTAATAAAGTTTTTGATAAGCTTTAACATTATCGTAAGATTATTATCTCATTCTACCAATTAATGGTTTAAATCGCTATAGGCGTCTTGGTCGCCCAAGGCCCGTAGGCCTCTCGGTCCTCGATACTTAGCACTAGACGGCTGCGGGGCTAGGACTCGAACCTAGATAAATAGATCCAGAATCTATTGTCCTACCATTAGACGACCCCGCAAAATTATATCTTCAAATATCTTCTGACAGCAATCCAGCTGGAAAACATGCCCAGGCCTACTCCGGCAGCAAGCTGTATCAATAAGATAACAATGAAGTGGCTGAAGAAGTAGCCCGACAATCCCAGCCCGGGCACAATCAATTCAATCTTGGGACCTAAAATCATGACAGCGATAGAAAAAAGCAAAAACGTAATTAAAACAGCCAAAATGCCAGCAATCGCCCCCTGCACCAGAAACGGCCCCCGAATGAACCAGTTGGCAGCTCCCACCAATCTCATGGTTTCAATTTCGTCCCGGGAGTTGTAGATAGCAATCCTAACCGTGTTGAAAGAGATCAAAACAGCCACCACCGCCAGCACAACAGAAAAAACAATGCCGGTAGTATTAATAGAGGAGGTCAGAGAAAACAGTTTTTCAATCGCCGGCTTTTTCTCAACGTAATCAACCTTGGAAATTAAATCAGAAAAAGAAGAGTTCTCCAAGAAGGTAGAGATGGCAGCGTACTGGGAAGCCTCAAACGCCCGAATATTCAAGGAAGCGAGCAAAGGATTGCCCCCGACCTCGGTCAAAGATTCCATAATCACCTCTTCCCCGGAGTGCCGCTGAACGAACTTGGCCAGAGCGTCTTCCTTGGAAATGTATTCCATCTGGCGGACCTGAGGCAGAGCGAACAATTCTTCCTGGATGGTCATGATGTCTTCGGCAGTGGGCTCGCCGACAAAATAAACGGCCATGTCCACTTTTTCCTCCAAAGAGCCGACCACGAACCCCGAAACATGCTGAAGAAGGAAAAGCGAGGTGATCAAGGAAATAGTCATGACCATAATGAAGATATTGGCCAAAGACAGCCCGCTGTTGCGACGGAATCCCTGCCAGCCTGATTTGATAATGCGTTTAAAGGAAGTTGGCATGAAATTATAAGGTAAACCTGCCTCTTTCTTCGTCCCTGATTACTTTACCCTCTTCCAGGGTAATGACTCTTTTTTCTAAAGCATTGATAATATCCTGGTTATGGGTGGCCAAAACAACGGTGGTACCCATTTCATTGACTTTGGCCAATAACCTAATAATTTCTTTGGTGTGGTAAGGGTCCAGGTTCCCGGTCGGCTCATCCGCCAAAATAACCTGGGGACGGTGGATCAAAGCCCGGGCAATGGCTGCTCTCTGCCTTTCCCCGCCCGACAATTCTGCGGGAAAACTGGAAGCTCTGTCGGCCAAGCCCACAATATCAAGAACTTTGGCCACATCATTCCTGATTTCAGCGTCAGGAGCTCCCATCACTTCCATGACATAAGCTATGTTCTCAAAGGTTGTTTTGGTTGGCAATAACTTGTAGTCCTGGAAAACAACCCCGATTTCCCGCCGGAACTTGGGCAGATTCTCTGGCTTGATCTGATGAACGTTCTGGCCTTCAAAAGAAATAATGCCCGCCGAAGGCTTTTCTTCGGCCAAAAGCAGCTTTAACAGGGTTGTTTTGCCGGCTCCCGACCGACCGACGATTGAAATGAATTCCTTGGGCTGGACCTCAAAAGAAACATCCCTCAAAGCATGGATCGCTTTGGAATCCAGCTGATAAGTTTTACTTATTTTTTGAAACGAAATCATGGAATTTGTCTAAGTCGCCGTTTAAAACTCCCTCAACGTCCGAAGTCTCAATGTTGCTCCGCAAATCCTTGACCAGTTTATAAGGATGGAGCACATACGAGCGGATTTGCGAACCCCACTCAATCAAGACCGGCTTGCCTTTGATTTTGGCCAGCTCCTTTTCCTTTTCCTTCTCTTTCAGCTGATAAAGCTTGCTGTAAAGCACTTTCATGGCCGTCTCCCGGTTCTGGCCCTGCAGCCTTTCCGACTGGCAGGCCACGGTAATCTTGGTGGGCAGATGGGTTATCCTGACAGCTGATTCCCTACGGTTAACGTACTGGCCGCCCGGGCCCGAGGCCCGGAATGTTTCAATTCTCAAGTCTTCTGGTCTGACAGAAATCTCTTCAGCTTGGGATATTTCCGGCAAGGCTTCAACTAAAGCAAAGGAGGTGTGGCGCAAAGATTGGGCCGAAAAAGGCGAGATGCGCACTAAACGATGCACGCCCGACTCGCTCTTTAAGAAGCCGTAGGCGTAAGAACCCTTGATTTCCAAAGTAACTGATTTGGTGCCCACTCTGCCCTCGGGACCCGGGTCGCCGAAAGACTGGTTCAGGATCTTACGTTTGAAGCCTTTATTATCAGCATAGCGCTGATACATTCTCAAGAGCATCGTAGCCCAATCCTGGGCGTCCTGGCCGCCGGCTCCAGCCATAATTGACAGCACCGCTGACCCTTTGTCGTATTTGCCAGAAAGAAAGGCTTGTTTCTCTTTTTCTTTCAGCTTCTTTGAAAGCTTGGTAAGATCGGTTTCTTTTTCCAATAATTCAAATTCGCCAATCTCAGCCTGCAGTTCCGACAGCTCCTGGGTTATTTTAACCGCCTCAGTCTTATTTTTCCAGAAATCAGGCTTTTGACTCAAAGCCTCCAGCTCCTTTAACCTCTTTCTCTTGCCTTCAATGTCAAAGACAGTCCTTCAAATGAAGGAGTTTAGTTTTCAAATCTTCTGCTTTTTCAGAATTCTCTTTCATATCTTAGTAGATTTTAGCATATTTCCTCAAAAAAACAAGCGATATTTGCTATACCGCTTGTAAATTAGGTTCTTCGGAGATTCAGAAAATACCTATCCAGTGGAAAAACCATCCAGCCGCAATTATCATGATGGTAATAAGAATGAAATACGCGATGTAAACGTTTCTAACGAAACTCTTTGAATAATCTTCCTTCATTCTGACTGACTCCTTTCTATAGCTCCCAGATAAATTGTAATGTCCTCCTTATTTGGCTGAGCCAGCGGTCGGATTTGAACCGACGACCTGAGCTTTACGAAAGCCCTGCTCTGCCGCTGAGCTACGCTGGCCTGTTTTAAACCAACCAGGAACTGGATTGTATCTTACCACCCCGGCCCACATTGTAAACCATTTTGCAGCCGATTTTCCTACAAACAGTAACCTCGGGCACAGGATCTTTTTTGGGATTTCTGTCTCCGCCGTTGGCGAAGATATCCGGTTTTATTTTCTCCAATTCCCTACAAACGCTGACATCTTTGGTGTTTTTTACGTGCGAGGTCAAAATAACTTTATCCACCCATTTGATGGATTCTAAAATTTCTTTGCGCTCTTTCTCCGGCATAAAAATGTAACCTTTTTTCAGTAAAAGCCAATTGTCGTTATTCAAGATAACGATTAATTTGTCGCCCAGTTTCTTGGCGGCCTTGAACAAGCGAATATGTCCAACGTGAACCGGATCCATACCTCCGGACACAGCCACTATAATTGGTTTTTTCTTTGATTTCTTCATATGAGCGGGTAACGGGAATCGAACCCGTGTGTCTTGCTTGGGAAGCAAGTGCACTACCATTGTGCTACACCCGCTTACCAGAACCTTATCTTATCCCAGATTTTCTCAAAAAACCCCTGGCCAGATTCGCCGCCCTCTGTTTCCTCGGCCGGCAGAACGGCCACCACTTCCTCGCCCGGCTTTTTCAGATTAAAGGTTTCCCTGGCTTCCCTCTCCAGATACTCCTCTTCCGAGGTCTGGTAAATTTGGGACTGCAGCTGTTGTTTTTGCAGCTCCAGAGTCTGCAGTTCGGCCTGCAAGGCTTCAAGCTGAGACTGGTAAGCCGCTCTTTTCTGGTTAATGCGCCAGTTGGCTACGATCAAGGAGCCGACCACCACGAAAATCAGAACGCCCAGCAGAACAGAAAAAAACAGATTGTGGCCTGACTCCTTTTTTGTTTTGTTTCCTTTTGTTATCATAAAAGAATGAAACTGAAAAAGATCGTCAAAATAATCTGGATCGTTTTGATCAGCCTGGTGGTGCTGAGTATGCTGGGGTTTCTGCTCGCTCCTCTATTTTAATTATATCACTGAATTAATCAAGTCTTGAATATCTCCAAAAAGACCTGGGAAGGAATTTTTACCCTTCCTTTTTCTTTTAATTCTTTCTTGCCTTTTTTCTGCTTCTCCAGTAATTTCCTTTTCCTGGTATAATCTCCCCCGTACAAGGGAGCTAAAACATCCTTGCGCTTGGCCCTCAGTGTTTCGCGGGCAATCACCTGGCTTCCCACCACAGCCTGCAAAGGCAAAGAGAATAATTGAGAGGGCAGGTTTTCTTTGAGAGCTTTAACGATGCGCCGACCCTCTCTTACAGCTTCTTTCTCCGGCACAATGCGGCTCAAAGCCTCCTCTTTCCTGCCCAAAATCAGAATATCCAGTTTGACCAGGTCGGCCGGCCTCCAGTCCAGTATCTTATAGTTCATGGAAGAGAAACCCTGGGATACGCTCTTCAGCTTGTCGTACAAGTTCTTGGTGATGATTTCCCTTAAAGGAACCTCGTAAATCAG
Organism: uncultured Candidatus Saccharibacteria bacterium; assembly: GCA_964568775.1. GTDB lineage: Bacteria > Patescibacteriota > Minisyncoccia > Minisyncoccales > MHMH01 > CAZMQW01. Next base: position 21,515 of record CAZMQW010000003.1, on the reverse strand, counting down.
TTCGGCTTTTTCCTGGCCCAGATAATCCGTTTTCAGATGATGCGACTCAATGCTCTTCAAAAGATCCAATACCTTGCCCAGATAAGTGACCGGGGTCAGAACGTGCAGTTGAGTCCACAATTCCCGGCTCTCTTTGATCTGGCTGACCTCGGGCCAGTCAGCTGAAGTGTAAATAAAGCTCTCCTGATTCTTTTGGTTGATAATTTTATAAACGACCGAAGGGGAAGAGATAACCAGATTCAGCCCGAATTCCCTCTTCAGTCTTTCGGTAACGATTTCTGCGTGCAGCAAGCCCAGAAACCCGCACTGGAATCCCCGGCCCAGTCCTTCTTTCAGTTCGGGCTTGAAAGTCAAAGCAGCGTCGTTCAGCCTTAGCCTTTCCAAGGAATCTTTTAAAAGTTCAAAGTTATCGGCCTCGGCCGGATAAACGCTCAAAAAAACCATCGGCTGGGGTTCTTGGTAGCCGGCTAAAGGCTCAGCTGAAGAATTAAAATGAGAGATAGTGTCGCCCACCCTGACCTTGTCTGGTATTTTGACGCCAGTAGCTATGTAGCCGATCTCTCCTTGGCTTAATTCATCAACCACAGACAACTCCGGCTTAAAAATGCCTACTTCCTTGACCTCGCCCTGGGCCCGGCTCTGCAGCAAAACTATCTTATCTCCTTTTTTAACCTGGCCGCTGAAAATCCTGACAAAAGCAATGACTCCTTTATAGGGGTCGTATTCCGAATCAAAAATCAGAGCCCGCAAATCATCCGATGGCTTAACCCGGTCAAGAGGCGATGGAATTTTCTGGATAACAGCTTCCAGAACTTTTTCAATATTGACGCCTTTTTTGGCGGAAATCTCGATAATCTCTTCCTCGGCAACGCCCAGCAGATTGACCATTTCCTTTTTGACGCTCTCCACTCTGGCCTGAGCAGAGTCGATCTTGTTGATGACAGGCACAATCACCAAGTTCTGCTTCTGGGCCAGCTCCAAGTTACCGACGGTTTGGGCCTGAATACCCCGGGTGGCATCAACCAGTAAAATACCTCCTTCAACCGCAGCCAGAGAACGGGAAACCTCGTAATTGAAGTCAACGTGGCCGGGCGTGTCAATCAGATTCAAAACATAGTCTTTGAACTTCATCCTGACCGGAGTCATTTTAATGGTAATCCCCTTTTCTCTTTCCAAATCCATGGCATCCAGGAACTGAGAGCGCATCTTCCTTTTATCAATGGTCGAAGTCAATTCTAAAAGACGGTCAGCCAAAGTTGACTTGCCGTGGTCCACGTGCGAAATTATCACGAAGTTGCGAATGTTTTTCATTGGCGTTTGAACTGGTGGAAAATCGAATGTTTGATGGTGCTGATTTCCGGCGAACGGAAAAGCCGGACAAAGAGAAAATAAGACAGAAAACCAACTAAGCCGGCCATAATCGTCTGGATTAAAACACCGCCGAAAGTCTGCATATTAACCAAGCCGGCCGAAGCCCGCAACACCAGATAAACCAAAACACCCATTAAAACAGTGGCTGCAACCACTTTCACAAAGGAACGCCGGATTTCCCTCAGTCTGATGTGGCCCAGTTTCTGGCGCAAAAAGAACAAGAGAAGACAAAACTGCACAATGCCGGAAATCGACAAAGCCAAAGGCAAACCAACCACGCCAATATCAGCGATCCCTTCAAGCTTCAAGGTGCTGACCATAAAGCCCTGGAAAGTATTGGCGAATCCCAACAACCAGACAAAATAAAAACACAAAGCAACGTTGAGGGCCATAGAAGACAAGCTCACGAAAACCGGCGTCTTGGTGTCTTGGAAGGAATAGAAAACGCGGGCCAAAAAAGGAATGGCGCTGGCAGAAAAAACACCAAAACAAAAAAGGCCCAAACAAGCGGCCGTCAGCCTGGTATCCGACCAGCCGAACTCGCCCGTGCCCAGAATCAGCCTGACCGCCTGGGCCCTTAAAAGAAACAATAAAAGAGAAACAGGTATGATTAAAAATATGATCTGGCGGAAGACCGCAGAAAAGTTCTCCAAAAAAGCCTGTCTTTGCCCGTCTACCCAGGCTCTTGATAAAACCGGGAAAGAAGCCAAGGCAAAGGAAGCGCCAACAATGCCGATGGGAAAGTGCTGGATGTTGTTGGCAAAGTTGAAAATGGCAATGGAGCCCACTACTAAAGTTGAACCGATGGCTGTGATGACTATCAAGTTAATGTGATAGCCTACCTGGCCGATGAGACGGGGAATTATTAATTTAAATATCTTTTTGAGGCCGGGCGAATGAAAATTAAAAATAGGCAGATAGCGGAAACCGGAAAATTTGGCTGCGGGTATCTGCACCAAAAGGTGCAACAGAGCTCCCAACGCCACCCCGTAAGCTAAACCCCAAAGGCCGAAGATAGGCACAAAAACCAAAATACCGAAAATAATACTCAAGTTATACAGCACCGGAGCGATAGAATAAGCCAGAAAGCGGTTGAAATAATGCAATACTCCGGAAAAAAGAGAAGAGAGGCCCAAAAATATCGGGCTCAAAAACATTATCCTGGTCAAAGAAACAGCTAAATCCTTTTGCTCAGCACTAAACCCCGGGGTAATAAACTTAACCAGCCAGGGCGTAAAAACAGCCAGAATGCCGCAGATAACAATTAACAGAACCAGAAAGCAGTTTAAAACATTGCTGGCCAATTGCCAGCCCTCTTTCTCGTCTTTTTTGAAATACTCGGAAAAGACCGGCAGAAAGATGGCCGATATTCCCCCCATAATCAAAATGCCGTAGACAAAGTCGGGCACGCGAAAAGCGGCGAAATAAACGTCCAGATCCTGGCCGGCTCCGAAAGTGCCAGCCAGCAGCCTGTCCCTCAGCAAACCCAAAAGTCGGCTGATTAAAGCCGAAACGCCCAGCAACAGGGCCGCAAAGGTAACTGTTTTGCTCTGGGAATGAAAAAATCTTTTTATCATTTAATCTTCTTTATATTACTATTTTTTCCCTTCTCTTACAAATAAGTCTTAGTTTATTAAGACGAAGTGGAAATAAGCAAAACTCATTGACTCTTTCTTTAATGTCTGTTAATCTTCTTCCAGAACTTACTATAAGGAGGCAAGCATGGAAAGGTTAGCTCACATTATTGAAACTCAGCAATTTACAGTAAAATGGCTGGAAGAAGACTTTTTTCCCTTAGTAGATAAAATGAAAAAAATGCTCAATTCAAAGGGAATAATAGCGTACTTAAGGTATTTCTTCGCAAGACGGGCATTAACAGGAAAAAACGTAGTGGAGTTTTTTTTCGGAGCCAGCACAAGAACAATGCTGACATTTCAATTCGCCGTGGCCCAACTAAATGGCAACAATTTTGCCACTGACAACGCAGGCATCAGTTCTTCTGCTGTTAAGGGAGAAAGCCTTAGGGATACTATTAAGATAATCTCGGGCTACCGCACCACTGATGTAATTGTCTTAAGAACAGCGATTGCCCAAAAAGAAAAAGGCATGAACCTAAAAGAGGCTGTTCCGTTTTCCACTAAACCAATTATTAACGCGGGCGACAGAAACGAACAACACCCCACTCAGACCCTGATTGACCTCTACACTATCAAAAAAGAAAAAGGTCGAATTGCTGGTTTAACTATCGGCCTTGGAGGAGATATCGGTGGAAGTCGGACGGTAAAATCTCTTATCTACGTAGCCGCCAAATATCCTGGAACAAGTTTTATCTTTATCTCACCGCAAATGGCTCGGATACCAGAAGAAATTAAGGATCACTTGCGAGAGAACCGTGTTGAATTTAGAGAAGTTTACGACATAAAAGAAGTGGCTCATTTACTTGATGTCTATTATGTCGTAAGAATGCAGGTTGATGAAAGCAATGTCGTCCAGGACGGCGGAAGAAATCTCACGCCCAATTACGGTCCGCCAGCTTACTGGAAAACCAGCCAAATCGTAAGAGACCGTTTATCAAGCGATGCGATTATTATGCACCCTCTGCCGCGCACGCAAAATGAGCTGCCTTATAATACTGATGAAGACTTTAGATCCCGGTATTTTGAACAGGCCATAAACGGAGAACCAGTCAGAATGGCTCTTTTGCTCACCGTCATTAAAAATAAACACAGAAAGAAGTTTTTAAAGAACACGAACCCGCTAAGCTTTTAGTGGGTTCTTTTATATAAAACCAAAAAACCGCCCTTTAGGCGGTTCTTTGAAGCTCAAGCAGGCAATAAGCCGAATTCTGTCGTGGGCAATAATCTGTCTGGGCCAGAAATTACTCTCTGGCTCGGGCGAGCTACTCTTTCACGAAAGCTCTAAGATGAATCTCAAAACTTTCGACTTGCTCTTGCTCCTGGGTAAGTATTTAGCCGTTTCACTCTCCGCTAATAGCGGAGCATCGTCACTGTTCGCAACTCTAGGATCTCTCCCGGCGGGAATTACCCGCTACCTTTTTAACTTCTGAAAATACAGAAGTAGGAGTTCGGACTTTCCTCCCCTTAACGCATAGTTAAGGAGTAATTGCCTCGCCTACTTGAGCACCTGTATTATAACAAAATAAAAACCCCGAGTCAAGCTCGGGATTCCCTTTGTGCCCCGGGCAGGAGTCGAACCTGCAACTTTTTCCTTAAAAGGGAACTACTCTGCCAATTGAGTTACCGGGGCGTTTATAATCCTTCTTCTTTCAGCTTCTCTAAAAGTTCTTTTTGTTTTTTGGAAAGCTTCTTGGGCGTTTTGACGACGAGTGTAACGTACATATTGCCTCGACCATAACTGGAAAAGTGAGGGATGCCTTTGCCGGAAATCTGCAAAATTTTGCCTGATTCGGTGCCCGAGGGAACTTTCAGTAAAATCTTTTTGCCTTCCAAAGTTGAAATCTCAACCTCGTCTCCCAAAGCGGCCTGGGAAAAAGAAATTGATTCTTTCATCAGTAAATCATCGCCTTTTCTCTTAAAAATAGGATGCTTTTTAACGAAAACTCTAATATACAAGTCCCCGCCCTTACCGTTCTTTCTACCTGCCTCGCCCATGCCTTCAATCTTGATTACCTGATTGGTGTCAATGCCGGCTGGCACAAAGAATTTAATCTTCTCTTCGGTTTTAACCCGACCTTCACCCTTACAAACATTACAGGGTTTTTCGGGCCTAGAACCTTCGCCCCCGCATTCGGGACAGATAGTGACGCGGGTAATGGAGCCGAAGATTGTCTTATGAATCTGCTGCACCTGACCTGTACCGCGGCAGGAAAAGCATTCATTGATTTTGCTGCCCGGCTCCGCTCCCTTGCCTTGGCAGCGGGAGCACTTGTTCAGTTTATACAAGGAAATCTCTTTTTCCTGGTCTTTCAAGATTGATTCCAAAGAAACTTCAATATCAACTTCAATATCTTTGCCTCGTTTAAAGTCTTTCTGTTTTCTGCCGCCGAACCCGAACATTTCGCCGAAGATATCTCCCAAATCAATGTCGTCGAACCCTCCGCCGAACTTATCCCGCATGCTTTCAAAATCAAATCCCGGACCGAAACCCCAACCGGGCTGTCCGGCAGAACCGCCGCCGAAAACATTGCCGAATCTATCATACTGGCTTTTCTTTTCAGTATCGGAAAGAACCTGATAGGCTTCGTTTATCTCTTTGAATTTCTTCTCGTCCCCGCCCTTATCGGGATGATGCTGGTGGGCCAGCCGGCGATAAGCTTTTTTAATGTCGTCGGCCGAAGCGTTGCGGTCAACGCCTAAAATTTGATAATAATCTTTGGCCATTATTTTTTCTCTTTATATTCGCCCTCTTCCGGCTTGTCTTTGCCTTTCGGCTTTTTATCTTGAGCTTGTTTATACAATTCGGTCCCGATTTTCTGAATGGCTTGGGAAAGTTCGCTGGTTTTCTCTTTAATTTCATCCAGTTTATCACTGTCTTTGACTTTTTTCAATTCCTCCAGCTTCTCTTCTATCTCTTTTTTAATGTCAGAGGAAACCTTGTCTCCCGCTTCCTTCAAGGTCTTTTCAGTCGTGTAAACCAGGTTGTCAGCCAGGTTTTTCGCTTCAATCAATTCCTGTTTCTGTTTGTCTTCGGCCGCGTGGGCCTCAGCTTCTTTTTTCATTTTCTCCACTTCTTCCTTGCTCGCCCCGGTCGAACCTTCAATCCTGATTGACTGGGACTTGCCCGTACCCTTGTCTTTGGCGGTCACGTTCAAGATGCCGTTGGCGTCAATATCAAAGGTAACCTCAATCTGGGGCACTCCCCGGGGAGCCGGCGGCACCCCATCCAGAATGAAGCGGCCCAGGGTTTTGTTGTCAGAAGCCATTGGCCTTTCTCCTTGCAGAACGTGGATTTCCACTGAGGGTTGGCTGTCGGCCGCCGTAGAAAAGGTCTGGGTCTTAGAAGTAGGAATGGTGGTATTTTTGGGAATCAAAACAGTATTAACCCGGCCCAAGGTTTCAATGCCCAAAGAAAGCGGGGTAACATCCAATAACAGAACGTCTTTAACCTCTCCCTGTAATATACCAGCCTCTACCGCTGCTCCTACAGCCACCACTTCGTCGGGATTTATGCCTTTGTGCGGTTCTTTACCGAAGATTTTTTTGATCTCTTCCTGAATTCTGGGCATTCTGGTCTGGCCGCCTACTAAAACAACCTCGGCAATCTCTTTAGCGTCTATTTTGGCATCTTTCAGGGTTTGTTTGACGTGGTCCAAAGATTCGGCAATATAATCTGACACCAAATCCTCCAGTTTTGCCCGGCTCAGTTTGTAATAAAGGTGTTTGGGGCCGGCCTGGTCAGAAGTTACAAAAGGCAGATTAATCTCGGTTTCCATGGCCGAAGACAGCTCAATCTTGGCTTTTTCAGCCGCCTCTTTCAGCCTTTGCAAAGCCAGCTCATCCTTGGACAAATCAATGCCCTGGTCTTTTTTAAATTGCTCAACCAGCCAATCCATAATTCTCTGGTCAAAATCATCACCCCCCAAATGAGTATCACCGCCCGTTGCTTTAACTTCAACCGTGTCTTCGGAAATATCCAGCACGGAAATGTCAAAAGTGCCTCCGCCGAAATCGTAAACCACAATTCTCTGGTCTTTTTTCTTGGTCAGACCGTAAGCCAAAGCAGCGGCAGTTGGCTCGTTAATCACTCTTTTGACAGTAAACCCGGCTATTTCGCCGGCCACTTTGGTGGCTTTTCTCTGAGAATCGTCAAAGTAAGCGGGGCAGGTAATAATGGCTTCGGTAATTTTCTCGCCCAGCTTCTGTTCGGCGTCCTGCTTTAACTTCTGCAGAATCATGGCCGAAATCTCCATAGAAGAATACCATTTATCCCCCATCTTAACTTCCACGCCGCCATCCTGTCTTTCCCGCAGCTCATAAGGCAGAAGTTTTTTGTCTTTCTGCACCTCAGCGTCGGAAAACTTCCGGCCGATTAGTCTTTTAATGGAGTAAACCGTGTTTTTAGGGTTGGTGATTTGCTGGCGTTTAGCCAAAACACCAACCAATCGCTCTCCGGTTTTGGTCAGAGCGACCACCGAAGGAGTGGTTCTGGCTCCTTCCTTGTTCTCGATGATTTTTGGTTCTCCGGCTTCCACCGCGGCCATGGCCGAAAAAGTGGTGCCCAGATCTATTCCTAATATTTTTGCCATATTATTTAGAAACTTTTACTTTGGCCGGTCGTATGACCTGGCCGTTTAATAAATAACCTTTTTTAACTTCCTCCACTATTATACCAGATTCTTTGCCTTCTGCGGCAATCTCTTCCACCACTTCGTGGAAATTAGGATCAAATTTCTCGCCCAAAGACTTAATATTTTCCACCTTTTGACTCTTCAAAAAATCCTGCAGCTGGGTTTTAATCTGTAAAATGCCTTTCAAATAGTCGTCTTTCTTTTCTGGAGGAATTTCCTTTTCCGCTTTTTCAAAGTTATCCAGAATCGGCAGAATCCTCAGAATTAATTCTCCGTTGGCGTACTTTAAAAATTCCTGCAGCCGGCCGGCTTCCTCTTTTTTATAATTCAAAAAGTCGGCCCGCGATCTCTGCCAACCGGCCAGATATTCGTCTCTTTGTTTTTGGCACTCTTCTAATTTCTTTTTATCCATACAACAATTTATATTATAACAAATTAAAATAATGGTCAAGTAGGCTTGTTGTGGATAACCGGGTCGTGGTAAAATAACCTAACATGCGCCAAATCATAAAAGGGCCGAAAGTTACCTGGGTTGATATCCAGGACCCGAACAAGGACGACATCCAGTATCTGAAGCAGAAATTCAGATTCCATCCTTTGGTTTTGGGCGAACTGATCCCGCCCGGCCACCGGCCCAAGGTAGAACACCAGCCCGAATATCTCTTTATGGTCCTTTATTATCCGGTTTACAGCAAGGAAAAAAGGGAAACCAAGCCGAGAGAGCTGGATGTTCTTATTACCAAAGATACCATCATCACCTCTCACTACCGCTCCATCCTGCCTTTGAAGGCTCTCTTTGATAACTGCAACCTTTATAAAAACTCAAGGACAACTTACATGTCAGAAGGCGCTGGCCAGCTGCTTTTTTACATTTTGAGCGGCTTTTGGAAGACCTGTCTGACCAAACTGGTCCAGATAGACAAACGGCTCGATGAAATTGAAAAGAATATTTTCAAAGGCAAAGAAAAAGAAATGGTTTCTGAAATCTCTTTTGTCAAAACAGATATCATCAACTTCTGGCGGATTATCGAGCCCCAAGAGGAAATCCTGCAGTCGTTGGCGACAGAAGGCAAGTCCTTTTTCGGGGAAACCCTCTCACCCTATTTCTCCGACATCCTGGGCACTTACGGCAAAGCCCTCAACAATATTAAAGCTTCCAAAGAAGCCATTCTGGCGATGGAAGACACCAATCAGTCTCTGTTATCTACCCGGACCAACGAAATCATCAGAATCCTGACCGTTTTTTCGGTAATTGTCCTGCCTTTAACGTTGATTGCCAGCGTCTGGGGCATGAACGTCATCCTGCCTTTTTCCGAATCTTCCTTCGGCTTCTGGATAATTATGGGGATAATGTTTATAGCTACTGTCTTTATGTTCTTCTACTTCAAAAAGAAAGGCTGGCTCTGATTACTTGTAGAAAACGCGGCTGAACCTCAAATCAATGTATTCCAATCTGTCTCTCTTCTCCGGAGAGATTTGTTTTTCCAGGATCAGGGCCAGTTCGGTTATCTGCCAGTCCAAATCCCCTTTTCTGTTAAAATAAATCTGCCAGCCCTCGGTTGTCTCCATGTTCAATCTTTCCTCGGAAACCAGGATTGCCTCAACAATAGAAAGATTAGTGTGGTCCGTTAACTTTGATTGAATATCAAAAATCTGAGCCAGCGATCCCTCGTCAACAACCCTGTCTCCTAAAGAAACCGATTCGGGCTGGCTGGCATCAACTAAGATCAAGCCGGGTTTGATCTTAAGAACTTCCTCAAAGATTACGCCGGTATTGTCAAGCAAAAAACATCCCTCTTCCCCGCACCACTGCGCCACTCCCTGTCTTTCTACAACCACAACATTGATCGCGTCAAAAAAACCTCTTTTTACCTCAAGAGCGGCTATCTGGGGAAACAGATTCAGGATATCTTTTTTAATTTGCCCCGTATCAACCGCAAAAATGCTTCTGGTTTTCAAAAACAATATCTTGTTTTCCAGTCTCTGTTCAACCAGGAACTCAATATCCTGTTTGGCGACTTTTTCTTCGCCGGTCACGATAATCTTTTCCACCTGAAAGGCCGCCGGAAAGAACAAACAATAGAAGATAACGACGAAAAAACCAAAAGCCAAAATGCCCAACCAGAAAAATCGCTTGCGGAAAAACGATCTCTTTTTTCTGTAACGGTGCGGCCTGCGATAATACCTCTTCTTCATAATCTTCTTTTAACCCTTCTTAACCTTTCAAAAATATAGGTGGGCCAATATCTCCAGGAAAGCGGCAGGTCCTGGGTTTTAACGTACAAATAAGGTTTCCCGCCAAAACCCATTTTGAATAAAGTGGGACCGGCCCAGGGATGCTTTGATTTTGGGTCAACGTAACCCCAGAAATCATACATTTTGCAGCCTCTTTTTTTCGCCTCCTTGATCGCCTCCCATTGCAAGAGATAAGGAATGGAAAGCTTGGCGTATTTTTCCAGAGAAGCTGCTTGGTGATAAAAGCCGACACCCGAACAAAAAACCATCAAAGCTCCCGCCACTATTTCTCCTTTATATTTGCCAAATAACAACAAAACTTGGTTGTCTTTTGAAAAAACCTCAAATTCGTTTTTAATGTATTCTTGGGAAAAAGGAATAAACTTCTGTCTGGCCGCCACTTCCTTATTGAGTTTTTGGTAAATCTCAACATCTTCCAACTTCTCGCTCTTTTCAAAGGTAATATCGGGATTTTTCATTGTTTGGCGGATCAGATAACGCGTGGTCTTGCGCATATTCATTAGCAGCTCCTCTTCCGACAAGGAAAGGTCAAGTTTCCAAGTCGCCTCGTAAGCGTTGGCGTGCATAGGAGAAGGCCGGAAGCCCAAATCACGGAACATTTTCTCGTTCTCTTTGTTCTTCAATAAAAGCGAAGCCACTCTGATAAAGTTTGCTTTTTCTTTTCGGGCAATTTTCTTCAATTCTTCAAATAAAACAGCGAAATTCTCTCCCAGTGGCCCGTGTTGAATCAATAAAAAAGTACCTCTTTTGGCAACGATTTTTACAGTTAAGGCTATTGCAGTAAGTTTTTCGTTATTATACGCGCCCAGCCGCCAAATCTTATTCCCCATTATTTTCTGGAATTCTCCCCAATTCCAACTCTGTAAAAAAGTTTTTTCCTGGCATTCCGAAAGAAAATCTTCCCAAATTTCTTTATTTTTAATCTCTTGACAGGTTTTCAATAACATGATAAATTTTACAGATAAAAATAAAAGGGGGTAAAAAAAGTGGAAACATGGGAAAAGGTTATAGCTTGGACACTTCTTATCGTGACATTTGTGGTCGGCTTTGTTATAATAATCTGGGGCGTATTCGATGCGACACCTATTGACCGCATTATCACTAGCTTAGTCGTTCTCGCCTCGGTAGCGGTGATGTTTGTACTGTATAGATATAATTAAATAAAGCTATCACCTAAAATAATACACTCAGGAGTTCCAAAGTTAAAAGTGCCCGTACTCGACCAGACTACGGCACTTTTTATTTTGTTAAATTTTTAATTAAAATTTTTGGCACTCGGCTTTCCAAAAGCACGGTATCACCAGCCTGGCAGAAACTTTTTATCTTCTCAACAATTTTATCCGGCTTCTCCAAAAATAAAACCTTGGGAGCGCCTTTTTTGATTTCTCTGAACCTGTCTTTAGTAGTAATGATAGCCAAATCGCAAACCTCGCCGATTTTCTGGCCGATCCGCTGGTGGACCTCTTTTGACGCTTTGCCAAGCTCAATCAAACAAGGCATGACAATAACTTTTTTGCCCTGTTTTTTGGCCAAATGATCCAAATCAGCTATAACGCCAGTGGGGTTGGCCGAGTAAGTGGCATCAATAAAATCTATGCCGTTAACGCCTTTTTTAATTTCCGGCCAGGGTTTAATCTTCTGGCAACCCTGTTCAATCTCTGCCTGGCTCAGGCCCAGTTCCTGGGCAACTACCTTGGCACCAGACAAGTTCTCTTCTTGAGAAGAAGCAGTTCCTTCACCGTAAAGCTTCTTTTTAATCTGCGTTTTGTTGTAGAGTTCCACGCAGTATTTGTTGTTACCATTGAAGAAGGCTATGCCGTTTTCAGGCAGACTTTCAATCAGCTCGTATTTGGTTCTGATAATATTCTCCTGCGAGCCGAAAGTGGCCATGTGCTGTTCGTTGACCCCGGTCAGAACGCCGATCTTTGGTCTGACGATATTACACAGGAACTTTATCCCTCCCCGGTTGTAAGCGCCCATTTCACAAACAAATATTTCGTGCTCTGGCCCCAGCTCGTCCAAAATGCACTGGGCAATGCCAGCTTCCGAATTCTGGTGTTCTTTGGTTTTTAAAACCTTGAACTTTTCGGACAAAATTGCAGCCAGATATTCCTTGGTTGAGGTTTTGCCGTAGGAGCCGGTCACCCCGATCACCAGCAAGTTTTGGAATCCGGCTCTTTTCCGCTTGGCGGCTTTAATCATGCGGTTCCGCAGTAATACAGCTAAGGGCTGATAGCAAAGAACCAAAACAGAAAGAACCACTGGCGCCAAAGTATCCAAGAACAGAAGAGAGAAAGTAAACCTGGCTGTATTCAGCTCAACAATGAACAAGAAGAACAAAACCAGCACCATTATTGAAACGCCAGTGCTCAGAATAACCGCCACTTTCCTCGTTAAAACCGGCTTCTTCAAGCTTCCCTGCAGAATATTCCGAAAAACAACCAGTGATTCAATAAAGAAAACAAAGCCGACGAAGTAAAGTAGATAAGGCTTGTATTCGACAAAACCGGTCCGGCCCGAAAAGAATATGCCCAAAAGAAGCAGTATTTTAACAAGTAATAAATAATTGAAGATTAAACCCTTGCCTTTGGCAGTGCTGAAATGGTCGCGGAAGCGGCCAATATGGTATTCTTTCAACTGCCAAAGATAAACCCAAAACAGCAGCTTCTTTGAAAAAGCGATGAACCAAAGAATAGAGATAAGAATTAAAAATATCATGGTTTAATGAAGTTTAAGACTTTTTCCACTAAAATTTCCGGCGCTTCTTGGTGGGGGTTGTGCCTAATATCGGGAAGAACCTCCAGTCTCGCCCCAGAAATTTTCTCTTTTATCGTTTGAGCGTCTTTGAAAGGGGTTATTTTATCCTTTTCTCCCCAAATCAGCAGAGTTGAAACGGAAACAGCGCCCAAACAATCAGACAAATCCTTTTTAACCACATTGAGATAAGTTTGCCTCATTGCTCCTTCTAACCCGGGGTAATCGCTAGCGATAAATTTATATAATATTCTTCTGGTTAATTTGTAAAAAGGCAAAAAGGAAAATATTTTAAAAACCTTAACTATCTTAGCCAGCAATCCTCTTTTAAAATGCTTCACCCTAATAATGGCAGGATCCGTCAAAATTAATTTTTTAACTTTTTCAGGGAACCGGGAAGAAAATTCCACTGCCAAACCGCCGCCGAAAGAATGGCCTAATAAAAAAATCTGCGAAAGATTATTCTTATCACAATACTCTTTTACCCAATCAACGTAATCATCAACCGACCATACTTCCGATAAGGGCGAATTCTTCCCGAAACCGGGTAAGTCGGGCACGACGACTTTTACATCTTTCTCCTCCAACAATCGCTGCACCTGCTGCCAATTTTCACAAGAACTGCCCCAACCGTGAAGAATCAAAATAGTGTCCATTTTTAGCCAATTTTCTTAAAACCAGTATATTTTTGTAAAGCCTTGGGCACCAAAACACTGCCGTCTTTCTGCTGGTAGTTTTCAATAATGGCAACGAGCATGCGGCCGATGGCGAAAGCAGTGCCATTCAAAGTATGGACGAATTCCAATCCTTTCTTGCCCCGATAACGAATATTCAGCCTTCTTGCTTGAAAATCGGTGCAGTTGGAAGTTGAATGAGTTTCCCGGTATTTGTTTTCCGATGGCAACCAGGTCTCAATATCATACTTGCAGCTGGCCGGCGCGCCCAGATCGCCAGCACAAATGTGGACTACCCGGTAAGGTATTTTTAAAGCTTTCATCATTTTCTCCTCCAGCTTCAAAAGAAACTGGTGCTCTTTAGAACAGTTTTTAGGATGGCAGAAACTGAACATCTCTACCTTGTCAAACTGGTGAACCCGAAAAATACCCCGAGTGTCTTTGCCGTAAGAGCCGGCCTCCCTTCGGAAACAGGTTGAAAAAGCAACGTATCTCCGCGGCAGCTCCCTTTCTTCAAATATTTCGCCAGCGTGCATGCTGCCGACCGGCTGTTCGGAAGTGCCGGCCAAAAAAAGCTTGTCTTTCTCAATAAAATAGGCTTCCCCATCGTCGGTCTGCTCCAAATAGCCCATACCTGCGGCCATTTCCGGTTTGAGCATGATTGGCGGAATGATCGGCACGAAACCTTCTTTGATTAAAGTGTCAAAAGCGAAATTAATCAGGGCAAACTCCAATAAAGCAGCCTCCTTTTTGATAAAACCGAAACGGGTGCCGGCCACCTTGGCCGCCCTTTTCACGTCAATCAAGTCTAGTTTTTCGGCAATAGCCAAATAATCTTTAACTTTGAAGCTGAATTTCGGCTTTTTGCCCTCTTCCCTCAAAACCACGTTGCCGCCCTCGTCTTTGCCTTCGGGCACGCCCTCAAAAGGCAGATTGGGAACCTGCAGCATTAATCGGTTAAGCTCTGTTTCGGTTTTTTCCAAATCCGGCTCTATTTTCTTAATCTGACTCTTAATTTCCTGCGCCTCTTTAATTCCGCTTTTACCAAGCTTCTTCTGTTTGGCTCTCAGATTCTCAATTTGGGAGATATATTCTCTTCTTTTTTCGTCCAAC
>CAZMQW010000003.1:0-6979 GCA_964568775.1 uncultured Candidatus Saccharibacteria bacterium | reverse complement strand
TGCTCAACCGGGTCGTTCAGTTCAGAGTAAGCGTTGACCATTTCAATTCCGCCGACCACCAATTGGAAACGGTCGGCGTACTGAGGATTGCCTTTTTTGGCTTTGTTGAGGGCTGACATTTCAACCGGATGGTCAATAACGAAAGTCGGCTGAATAAGCTTGGACCGGCAAGCCTTTTTGTAAAGCTCATCCATCATTTTGTATTTGGGATCGCTTTTGGCGGTTTTGACTCCCAAACCAGCCAATTTTTTCCTTAAAATAGCTTGCGAAGCTTTTTCAATATCAATCTGGCAATGTTTTTTAATCAAATCCCTGAATTTAATTCTCAACCAAGGCGTCTTGAAGTTGATCTTCTGCCCTTGATAGTTAATCTGCAGACTCTTTTTAATTTTCTTCAACAAATCAGTAGTTATCTTTTCGGTGAACTTCATCAGACCGTCTTTGTCCTGATAGGCCCAGTAAAATTCCAGCATGGTAAAGTCGGGGTTGTGGTAAGCGTCCATGCCTTCGTTGCGAAAGCAGCGGCCGATTTCATAGACTTTCTCAAATCCGCCCACCAGCAGTCTTTTCAAATAAAGCTCGGGCGCCACCCTCAGATACAAATCAAGATTAAGGGCATTTAAATGGGTTTTGAATGGCTTGGCCAAAGCGCCGCCGGGAATCGGCTGCAGGATAGGGGTTTCCACATCCAGAAAACCTTCCCGGAGTAAAATATTGCGCAGCTCCTCGATAATTCTGCTTCTCATTTTGAACTTATCCCTGACTTCGGGATTCATTATCAAATCAAGATATCTTTTTCTAAATCTTTCCTCAACATCCTTTAACCCGTGCCATTTCTCCGGCAAGGGCAGGAGTGATTTGGCTAAAATATTAAAATTAAAAACCTCAACCGTTTTCTCGCCTCTTTTGGTTTTGAATAAAGACCCTAATATCTCCACAAAGTCGCCGATATCAAAGTTAGCCAGAAAGAACTTATAATTCTTTTCGCCGACCCTGTCTTTTTTCAAGTAAGTCTGCAAGGAACCGGTGGCGTCTTCAAAATTCAGAAAGGTTGAACCGCCGTGTTCCCTGATTGAACGGATTCTGCCCACAAGACTAAGTTTGGTTTTGACCCGGCTAAGCCTTTCAAAATCAGCCAAAACCTCCTCAACCGTATGAGTTCTTTTGGCCCTGACCGGATACGGATCTATCCCCGCTTTTTTGATATTGTCGAGCTTTTTCAGCCTCGCTTTCCGAATATTTCCTATTGGCATAACTAATTACATATTACTTCATTTTTATATCAAGGTCAAAATAAAAGGAGCTCGCCGAAACGAGCTCTTAAAACATAATCTGATTCATTTAAATCTCATGGGTATGAAGTAATGGTACGTCTTTTTCGCAAAGAGGACATTCTTTCTTCGGCCAGGTTCTCTCTTCTGTCAGTAAATGAATTATCGAATATACCTTAACCCCTGTCCGAATTTCAAAGATGTTTTTGGTTTTCCTGTCCTTTATTGCAAAGAGAATCACCGCAACCGGCGAAGCTCCCTTAGAACGCACCAGTTCTATCAGAGAACGCAATCCCCGGCCATAACCCATTAAATTTCCGACCAAGAGAATGTTATCGTTGGGAGATAAGTCGGTCTCGTTAACCAGATCTGTTGTAGCCTGACCGTTTCTGTCGCTCCTGACCAATATCATCCTTTTTCCTGTCTGGTAATTAACCGTTCCGCTCAAAGCCTGGGCGTTGTCCGGAGTCAGAATAGAATCAAAATAGATTTCGTGCTTGGAAAGTTGGGAGAATAGAAGCTCAACGAAGAGCTTAGTCCAATCAAGCCGGCTGGCTATATCTGAAGCTCTTAAAAGGATTTCGGAATGCTCCCCCGGCCTTAATTCAAAATGCCCTTTCAGCAAAGCTCCCGATAATCTGATGATGTTTAAAATTTCATCTCTTTTACTTTCGAAAGCGTCAACAACCTCCACCAAGCTCTCCACTGTTTCTTTGTCTTTAATACGAGATACAACGGCCATGATTTCCCTCCTTATATTTATTTTAACGAACCAGATTTAATTAAGCATTATTTTAATTTACTAGCTGGACAATTTTTGTCAAATTGGAAAAGATGATATTGACTAAATCTAACATAAAAAGATACAATTAAAATAGAATTATGGCTAAAATAACCATTATTTACTATTCCAGGGGAGGAAATACCGAAGCCATGGCCAAAGCAGTTGAAAAAGGGGCTTTAGCCGCCGGCGCCGAAGTCAATTTGAAAAAAGCGACCGAGGCCACCGCCCAAGACGTGCTCAACTGCGACGCTGTGATTTTCGGCTCGCCCAACTACTTCGGCTACATGGCCGGAGCTATTCAAATAATCCTAGAGGAATGCTTCCTTAACCTGCAAGAAGAAGACGTAACCAAGCCCTACGCTGTTTTCGCTTCGGCCGGTACCATGGGAGGCAAAGCGGCCATTGAAAATATTGAACGACTCTGCAACGGTTTCGGCCAAAGATTCGGCAAATTCAAATTCAAAAAAGCAGCTGAAGGAGTGAGTACGCCCGCAACCTCCTCTCCCGGCAGACCTTCAACGGAAATATTGGCCGAGTGCGAGGAGTTGGGCAGAAAAATGGCTACTCTCTGAACCAATCAAAAAGGCCGCCTGACAAGGCGACTTTTTCATTGGCTGATAATCTTATTGAATCTTGAGGATCTTGTATTGCAGACTGCCCTCTGGTGTGGCCACTTTTATCACTATACCCTTGGGCTGGTTCAACAATGCCTTGCCCAAAGGAGAATCGGCTGAAATCTTGCCTTCCAAGGGATTGGCTTCCTCCGCCCCGACGATTTTAAAGCTTTCTTTGTCAGAGCCTGCTTTAACCAAAACGGTTGAGCCGATCTGGGCAAAACTTTTATTTTTATTAGTAGGCACAACAATAGCATTATTGATAATATCCTCCAATTCCAAAATTCGACCCTCTAAAAAACCCTGGGCCTCTTTGGTCTCATGGTATTCGGCGTTCTCGGCTAAATCGCCGTAAGCAATCGCCTTTTCCAGTCTTTGGGCGATTTCTTTTCGTTTGACGGTTTTGAGATATTCCAGTTCTTTTTTTAATTTTCCCAGCCCTTCGGCTGTCAGATACTTCTCCATATTAGGCCATAATAAAGGAAGGAAAATCCTTGTCAAGTGTGGAAAAGTCACTGGTTGAAATACCAACCCAAAACCTGCTGGGCCACGGGTAGAACCACTGACTGCATGCCTTTTACGTTTTCAATCATAATGGTCAGGACAATTTCGGGATTTTCGTAGGGAGCAAAGACAGTTACCCAGTTGTGGTAAACATCATCCTTGCCGGTCTGGGCCGTGCCAGTTTTGGCCGCTGCTTTAACCGGTAGAGAATTTAGTAAAACGCTGGAGCCGTAAATAACCGCATCCCTCATGCCTTCTCGGACGACCTGGAGATTTTCTGAATCAATGAAATCCTCCCGGACAATCTGAGGCTGGAATTCTTCGCCGTCCAGAACTTTCTGAACCAATTGGGGCTGATAAAGAGTACCGCCATTAGCCACTGCCACGAAAGCTGCAGCCACCTGCAAAGGTGTAGCTAAAATATAGCCCTGACCAATGGCCAGATAATAGGTATCGCCGTCCCACCAGTTTTCGCCAATCACTTCTTTTTTCCACTCCGGGTCGGGAATCAACCCTTCGGCCTCGCCCTTTAAATCAATCTGGGTGGTTCCGCCCCAGCCGAACAGTTCCAGATATTTTTTTATTCGAGAAGGCCCCAGTCCTTCCTGGTCTTCGTACCCGCCGCCCAATCGGTAGAAATAAACGTTGCACGACTGAGCAATGGCTGATCTTAAATCAACCCAGCCGTGGGTGGTCCAGTCATGGAACTTGTAAACGATTTCTGGATCGTAACGGTGCTCTACTTCAATCAGCCCCTGGCAGAGAATATTGTCTTCCGGCGAAATCAGCCTTTCCTGCAAGCCGGCCGAAGCAATCAATGGTTTGATGGTTGAACCGATTGGATATTCTCCACCGATCGCCCGATTGAAAAGGGGTTTTTGAGGATTGTCGAAGAGTAAATCCCAATCTTGCTGCGACATGGCCTGGCTGAAGAGATTGTTGTCAAAATTGGGAAAGCTGGTCAAAGCCAAAACCCCGCCATTACGGGGATCCAAAGCAACTGCTGCCCCGGCCTTGACGCCAACACTTCTGATAACATTGCCCAGAACCTGGTTAAGCTTTTCCTGCAACTCCGAATCCAAATTCAAAACCAAGCTCTGGCCGGAAAATGGCTGGCTGACGACTTCTTTACTGACAAAATTGCCGTAAATATCCCGGGTAATCTGTATTTCACCGGGCTGCTCCCTTAAAACAGCGTCGTAATAATCCTCCAGGCCAGTTTTCTCTCCGGTCTTGCGCTGGTAGCCAATGACGTGGCTGAAAGCCGGACCGTCCAGATAATCCCGGGCGGTGTTGTTGACTATTTCGCAGCCGGGGAAATCGCCGATCTTTACTTCGTAAAAAATTAAATCCTGGTGGGAAAGATTTTCCGAAACGATTTCACCGTCGCACACTAAATCAAAACTGGGCTTGTTGAAAACCAGCTGGTTGAGATTCTTGTCGTAAATGACGCCTCTCTGGGCCTGGATTAATTGAACGACGAACCGGTTCTCGGTCGCCAGTTGGCTGAGAGTTTCGTTCTCCATAATTTGCAGCTGGGCTGTTTTTCCGAAGAGAACGAAGATGAAAATAAAAAAGCCGAGCCATAAACCTTTTAAAAGATTCTGGGAAAGAGGCACTTCCAGCCTTTTCCCCGAAACGCCCATTTCTCCTTCTTTTCTCTGAGCCAAAGAATCCAGCAGAACTTCCTGGGGCTCCAACTCTTTTTTGAATTTCTTGATTTTGAATTTATCCAATCGGACTCCAGACATAATTCCTCAATATTATTTTGATTAAAAACGCCGCTGCCACCAGAATCAAAACGTAAAAGCCGATAAAGCCGGAAGAAAAAATGTCCAGAAAGAATCCGCCGGCAAAAGCGATAAAAACACCAGTATAATTTTTCGGGCTTTCCAGAATATTAATTAAAATAACGGCTATCAAAACAAGATTCGGGATAACGTTGAACGCTGAAAAATGAGCCAGAAAACTGGTCTGGCACAGAGCCAGGAAATAAAAAAACAAAATGAAAATTAAGATTTTTCTGATCATATTAAAAGTTCAAAATAACAAAAACGCTGTTGATTGAGCCGAGGTCAAAGAAAGCTGAAGCGTTTATCTCATAAAAGGGTTTGACGTCGCTCCGCTCAATCTTTTCAATAAAACCAACCAAAAGTCCTTTAGGATAAATCCCGCCCAGGGCGCTGGTAACTATCAAGCCGCCCTCTTCCAACTCTTCGTCCTGGGAGACAAGGTCGAGGTAAAGATTAGTACCCCCCTGTCCTTTTATGACGCCGGTGACATTGCTCTCGGCCAGTCTAACGTCAAAGGAACTGTCTTTACTGGAAAGCAGGCTGACGCGGGAAAACCCATCGTAAACGTCGGTAATCCTGCCCAGCAGTACTTTCTGTTCGGTAACAACCGGCATGCCTTGGGAAAGGCCGTCTTTAGCCCCCTGATTAATCAATATTGAGTCCTGGCCGATATCTTTAGCGATAACATCAACCAGCAACAGCCTGAACTCTTTGGCCAGGCCGATTTCCAAAGCCTCTCTTAAGTTTTCGTTCTCCTGCTGCAATTCTTCCAAAAGAATGTTTTCAGCCAGCAGTTCCTGGATTCTGAGCTGCAACTGTTCGTTGTCTCTGGCCAGCCCACTACCCTGGAAAAAACCAGCCACCTTGTCCCCCGCCCCCCAAAGACTTTGCTGGATTGAGGAAGAAATGGAATAAAAAAATCCCTTAACTTCCTTTTGGAAAAAGTTCAGGGACAAAACAACGGCAATCCCGACAATAATAATCAAAATTGTCTTTCTGCTGGCCAGTTTCATACTTAGGCTATTTTACTCCGAAATCTAAATTTAGGCAAAACAAAAAGGGTGCTCTGGTGGCAGCTACCTACTTTCGCGCAAATGCACTATCATCGGCCTTGGAGTATTTCACTACTGTGTTCGGTATGGGAACAGGTGGAACAACTCCAGTATAGCCGCCACTACAACACCCTTTTATATGTCTAATGATTATTAACTGCCAGCCAAGTAAGGTATATAAAAAATTCAACCGATTAGTACTCCTCGGCTTAACCCATTACTGGGCTTACACCTGGAGCCTATCAAGGTCATAGTCTGTGACCGGTTTTAATGAGTTCTAATCTTGGGGTGGGCTTCGAGCTTAGATGCTTTCAGCTCTTATCCCTTCCCGACTTAGCTACCCAGCGATGCTCCTGGCGGAACAGCTGGTAGACCAGAGGTCAGTTCATCCTGATCCTCTCGTACAAAGGACAACTCCCCTCAAAACTCGGCGCCTACGGTAGATAGGGACCAACCTGTCTCACGCATGTTGTCACCTATTCCTAGATGCATTGGACTATATTATCATCCTTGATTGTTCAAGGAGGTTGACGTGTAGTCTCTACGGGCATCTATATAAGTATAGATTTCCCTCGGTATTGTCCTCTATCAGGATTCCACCGATATAAGTCAACTTCTCATTCAACATTGCTGTTGAACGCCGCCGTTAATTTATGATGTCTTAACCTCGGATTCAGACTGTTAAAAAACCGAATTTTACTCCGTTCCTTAACGGTCTGAACCCAGCTCGCGTACCACTTTAATGGGCGAACAGCCCAACCCTTGGAAGCTTCTTCACCTCCAGGATGTGATGAGCCGACATCGAGGTGCCGAACAGGGCCGTTGATGTGGACTCGCGGGCCCTACTAGCCTGTTATCCCCGGGGTAACTTTTGGCTGATGATCTTCCCCTTTTCTACTAAAAAGGGTCGGTTCACTAAGTTCTGGTTTCCCAACTGCGCGGCATATCCGCCTTGCAGTAA
>CAZMQW010000002.1:0-95017 GCA_964568775.1 uncultured Candidatus Saccharibacteria bacterium | reverse complement strand
TTTAAGGATACGGCCTGATAACTACCTTTCTCTCTGGCCCTTGACCAATACTCTCGGTGGCAATGTCGTTTCTCGAAGCTAGTTCAATATGGACGACTCTTCTTTCGTAAGGGGGCATAGGAGGAAGGTCTTTTTCTTTTTTAGCCAAAACCACTTCGTCAGCCGTTGTTTTGGCTAGTTCTTTCAAGTATTCAACTTTCTTTTTCTTGTATTCGTTGATATCAAGGTCAACGTAAAAGGGCCCCTCAAACACAATCTGCTTCTTTAGAATCACCTTTAAAAGGCGCTGAATTTCAGCTAAGTTCTGGCCCCGCTCCCCGATTAGGGTCTGGGGCTCTGAGGCGGTTAAATTGACGGGAATGGTTGAGTCAACAGGGTTCTTGACTTCGGTCGTAATCGCCAAACCGGTATTTTCAAAGAATTCCTGGACAACTTTTTTAATTTTTCTTATATTGGTCTGATCCATACTTTCTCATTGTAATATATTGCTGGCCGATTGTAAAGAGGGTGGTAGTCAACCAATAGAGGGCGACGGCCGAAGGCAGGCGCCAGAGGATAAAGACGGTAAAAATAGGGAAAAAGTAAAGCATCTGCTTCTGCATCATCTGCGAGAAGTCGGGCGAGCCTTTTTTGGCCGTATTTTTTTTGGGCGTCATCATCTTTGTCTGGATAAACTGCAGAATGCCGGTTAAAACAGCTAAAAAAATCGAAGCCTCGGCCAAATTCACCAAGCCGAAAAAAGTAGTGTTAATCTGGCCGGGGTAGGGAACGAAATTGTATAAAAAGCGAAGTTGTTCTTCGCCGAACCCCCGCCAAAAAACCTGGAAAAGGGCAATCAAGATCGGTAATTGAACCAATAAAGGCAGACAGCCGGAAAGCGGATTTATCTTTTCTTTTTTGTAAAGCTCCATAATATTCTTGCTTTGCTGCTCTTTGTCGTTCTTGAATTTCTCCTGCAGCTCTTTCATTTTCGGCTGGAGCTCAGACATGGCTTTTTGCGAACGAATGGCTTGGGCGCCTAAAGGATAGAGGATGAACTTGATTAAAATCGTTAGAGCGATAACGGCCACGCCGAAATCATGACCCGGCAAATACTCATATAATAAAACTAGCGCGTTGAATAACGGCTGGTATAAGGCTATATTGAAGGCGTTGATAAATAAGTCAATCATAATATTAGGGCAAATCTACCCCCCCGGCGTTGCCGGGGTGGCATCTTAAAACTCTTTTAAATCCTTTCCAGCAACCCAAAACAGCACCGTATTTTTTAACGGCTGAAAAAGTATATTCCGAGCAGCTGGGATAAAAACGACAATGCTGACCCAGAAAGGGGGAAATTAAAAGCTGATAGACCTTTATTAATTTTAAAATTATAAACTTCATATTTTAGCTTTCTTGAATAATTTATCAAGCGTGGCCGGTGTTTCTAGGAAGTCCCTTTCTTTCCAGGACTGATTAACTGTCAAAACAATATCGAGGCCTATTGCTGTCTGGGACAGCCTTTCTTTAACCAGCCTTTTTAGCTTTCTTTTGATCTTATTCCTTAGGCTGGCTTTCTTGGAAACCTTTAAACCGATAACAAAACCAGCCCTAGTTATTTCTAAATCGTTTTTCAGCAATCTAAGCGTCAAAAAACCCTCTTTGAAACTTTTACCTTTTTTAAAAACCCGCTCAAAATCTTTTTTCTTTTTAAGGCGATTTTGGAAAGGCAACATACTAAACCGTCAGCCGGCTTCTTTTTTTTCTTCTTCTCCTAGATAAAACCCTTCGGCCGCCTTTTGTTTTTTTTCTCGCCCTGAAACCGTGCGCTCTCTTTCTTTTTCTTTTTTTGGGTTGATAGGTAATACTCATATTAATATATTAACATTTTGTCCCCACCTTATCAACAAAGGATTGGTTTATACGATAGTTTTGCTTTTATTTGACATATGATATAATACGGTATGATATTATATTAGTGCCCTATGAATAAGGAAGAGTTATGGCAGGCCCTGCTTGCCCAAATACAATTTAATATCTCTAAAGCTAATTTCGCAACCTGGTTTAAAAATACCGGCGTCCTTTCTAGAAAAGACAATGAAGTCATTATTTCTGTGCCTAATAATTTTTCTAAAGAATGGCTGGAGAATAAATACAATAAAATTATTTTTAAAATCCTCCATAATCTTGACGAAGATATTAGAGAAATAAAATACAGCGTGTCTAGGCCAGGCTTAAAAACCAAGGGCGCCGCTTCTTCTGCCAGCGCCTGGCCCGAGGCGCCACAACTTGAGTTCCAGGAACTGAGAGTCAACAAGGAAACCAACTTAAATCCCCGTTATACCTTTGAAAGCTTTATCGTGGGTCCGTTTAATGAGTTGCCCCAAGCAGCTGCTTGGGCAGTAGCGCAAAATCCTGGCGCAGTTTATAACCCTTTATTTATTTATGGCGGGGTGGGCCTAGGCAAAACCCACCTTTTACAGTCTATTGGAAATGAGGTGGTAAAAAAACTACCTCAAAAGAAGATAAAGTACACCTCTTCGGAAAAATTCACCTCCGGTATCATTAATTCCATTAGAAACCGCGACGTAGAAAAATTCAAATCGTTGTACAAAGATATTGATATTCTTATTATCGATGACATTCAGTTTTTATCCGGCAAGGAAAAAACCCAGGAAGAGTTTTTCCATATTTTTAACAGCCTTTATGAAAAAAATAAGCAGATCATCCTTTCTTCAGACAGGCCGCCCAAAGCCATTTCAGCCCTAGAGGAAAGGCTAAGATCCCGTTTTGAGGGCGGTATGATAGCCGACATCGGCCTGCCGGATTTCGAAACCAGACTGGCTATCCTGAAAGCCAAATCTCAAGAAAAAAAGGTTAATTTTTCTGATGAAGTTTTAGAATACATCGCTTCTAATATCCAAATAAATATCAGGGAATTAGAGGGGGCCTTAAATAGGTTGTCGGCCTACCAAAAACTCAATAATAAATCTCCCGACCTGGAAGTGGTCAAGGCCTTATTAAAAAACGTTGTTTTCTCGCCGAAGAGAATAACCAACCCGGAGAGAATAATCAGGGCGGTGGCTCTTTTCTATAATTTAAAGGAAAGGGATTTATTGGCCAGCTCCCGTAAGAAAGAGATTGTCGGACCGCGGCAGGTAGCAATGTATTTTCTAAGAAAAGAGCTTAATAATTCTTTTCCTTTTATTGGCCGGAGGTTTGGCGGTAAAGACCACACCACCGCCATTCATGCCTTTAATAAGGTAAATAAAGAAATAGATATAAACGAAACTCTGGCTGAGGAAATCAATTTAATAAAAGAGCAAATTTACCGTTTATAATTTGTTTATAATTTCTAAAAAATACATATTAGTAAAAAGCAAACAATCTATTAACTATCTATCCACAACTTTTTCTTAATATAATTGAAGTTAAAAATATTATTAATCACACCATAACAACTATGAAAGTAATAATATTAAAAGAAAATATAAATAACGGATTAAATATTGTTGGCCGGGTGGCTGGGAAAAATTTAACCCTACCTATTTTAAATAATATTTTATTAGCAACCGAAGGAAGTTTTTTAAATATTTCTTCAACCGACCTGGAATTGGGTATTAAATATTGGTCCTTGGGAAAAATAGAAAAAGAGGGAGGTTTAACTGTACCGGCTAAAATCTTATCAAGTTTTATTAATTTATTGCCGGAAAAAAAGATAAGCCTGGAGGTAAAAAACCAAACCCTTTTTATTGATTGCGAGAATAATAAAACTCAGATTAAGGGCCTAAATTCCCAGGATTACCCTATAATTCCAAAAATTGAAGACGAGGACTATATTGAGTTGAATATTCCACCATTTTGCGAAGGCGTTTCCCAGGTAGTAGATTTCGCCGCTTCCAACCAGACCAGGCCCGAGTTGTCGGGAATATATTTAAGTTTTCAGGGCGACAGGCTGCAATTAACCGCCACTGACAGCTTCAGGCTGGCCGAAAAAACCCTTTATTTCGGAGAGAAAACGAAAAAAGAACAGTCCTTTATCCTGCCTCAGAAAACCGCCCGGGAGTTGGTTAATATATTTGCCGAAAGAAAGGGAAAATTAAAGCTTTACCTTTCCCCAAATCAGGCCTTGTTTGAATACCCGATGGCCGAAACCAATCATCCGCAAATTCAGATCGTTTCCCGTTTAATCGAGGGAGACTATCCGGACTACCAAGGTATTATCCCTAAAAAACACGAAGTACAGGTTCTTTTATCAAAGAGCGAGCTTTTAAATCAGATAAAAACAGCCAGCATCTTCAGCGGCAAAGGCAACGAGGTCAAGATTAAGGTCAATCCTAAAAAAGAACAGATTGAGATCTTAAGCCAAAACCCAGAGCTGGGAGAGAGCCGGAGTGTTTTAGCCGGTAAAATCACCGAAAGCGTTGCCAAAACAAAAGAGGTGGAAACTATCTTTAACCACCGCTTCTTGGTTGACGGACTTAATAATATAAAAAGCTCAAAAGTTATTTTTGAGCTTAACGGAGAAGAAGGTCCGGCTGTGCTGCGGCCGGAAGGCGACGCCAATTATCTTTACGTAGTCATGCCCATTAAGACCACTTAATAGTTGGCTAACCAATTTTCAATACCTGCTTCCCAGTTTTGGTACTGGGAATTGTATTCTGGATCCTCTGGCGTTTCACCCAGGGGATTATTTTTATCAATGTAATAAAGAATGGAGTGGGGATTTTCCCAATCAACCTCGCCGTTTAAAACAGGCTTGTCGGTTTCGGTCGGCTCCGCCATTTGGAAATCTTCGCCGGGATAAATCTCTAAAGCCTTCTTCATGAACCTGTTCCATATCGGCCCAGCCAACACCACGCCGGGTTTTTCATCGGCCGGCTCATTATTATTATTGCCGGCCCAGACCCCGGCCACAATCGAGGTGGTGTAGCCGATTGTCCAGGCGTCCTTATATTCTTGGGTGGTACCGGTTTTAGCAGCTACCTGGTGGCCGGGAATGTAAAGAGGAGACCAAAGGCCGAACATCGGCGCCCTGGCTTCATTGTCAGATAAGATATTATTAATTAGATCAGCCACCTCGGTTTCTAAAACTCTTTTCTGGGTTTTTTTGTTTTCTTCGATAATATTACCTGCCGAATCTTCTATCCTTAAAATGGAAACCGGCGGCACTTGCAACCCACGGGCGGCGAAAACGCCGTAGGCTGAAACCAGATCCAATAATTTCACTTCTCCCCCGCCCAGAACCAAACTCAAGCCGTACCAGGAAAGGGTTTTATCTAGGGTGGTTATGCCCAGTAATTGAGCCAAATCAATAGTTTCCTGCAGGCCGGCCAAGTAAAGAGTTTTAACCGAAGGTAGATTGATTGACTGGGCCAGGGCCTGGCGCATAGTAATCGGTCCCCGGAAATTGCCGTCATAGTCCTCCGGGTTGTAGCAGTCCAACCCATACTCGTCTTTCTCCTGGTCAGCGGTGGAGGTGCAGTTGGGATTAAATTCGGTTTTAACGTCCCACAAAACAGTTTGAGGCGTGTAGCCTTTCTTAAAAGCCTGGGCGTAGGCAAAAGGCTTGAAGGCCGAGCCTGGCTGGCGCTCTCCTAAGGTGGCGATATTGAACTTGGGATCAAATAAACAACCTTCTTCCGAAGCATAACAGCCTTCGGGATAGGAGCTGGTGGCATGCCAGTCGGCCGAACCCACCATGGCCAATATCTCCCCATTTTGAGGGCTGAGAGCCACCAGGGAAGCGTTGTGCGCGTTATACCCCAGGTTAGCTTTGACTCCTTCCTGGACTATTTCTTCGGCCGCTGTCTGCAGATCCCAATCCAGGGTCGTGTAAACTTTCAACCCTTTTTCTTTCAAGAAATAATCGGAATATTTTTCTTCCAAGTATTTTTTGACGTAAAGAACGAAGTGAGGGGCTTTAATCGTCTGGCTGGCCTCAGCGAAAACTAATTCCTCTTGCTTGGCTTCGTCCGCCCGTTCTTGGGAGATATAACCCTCCTCGGCCATGCGGTCCAAAACAAAGTTTTTTCTCCGCAAAAGCGCGTCCTTGTCGCCGATATAGGGCGAGAGACGGCTCGGGCCCTGAATTAAGGCGACCAGCACCGCCGCTTCAGCTAAAGAAATTTGGGAAACGTCTTTTTCAAAGTAGGTTTGGCTGGCCGCTTCCACTCCGTAGGCATTTGACCCAAAGGGAACCTGGTTCAGATGGAATTCCAGTATTTGGTCTTTTGAGTAGCGTCTCTCCAGCTCCAGCGTTAAAATGATCTCTTTTATTTTTCTCGTAATCGTTTTATCCATAGTCAGAAAACTGGAACGAATCAATTGTTGGGAAATAGTTGATCCCCCGCCGTAAGTTAGCCGGCCAGTCCTCAAATTGTTAAAAACAGACCTTATAATGCCTCCCACGTCTAGCCCGAAATGGGAATAGAAGTTGGAGTCCTCGGTAGCGATAACAGCCTGTTTTAAATATTCGGGCATTTGGTCTAGGGGTACCACAGTTCTCTTTTCCTCGTCGTAAATTTGGTACAAGAGAACTTCACCGGTTCGATCATAGATTTTGGTCGGCAAAACAAAAGGCCTCTCAGTAAAAACCTCCGGCCGGGGGAGGTCTTTGGCATAGTAAAGGAAAAGAATGGCGGAACAAAAAGCAAAAAACAAAAAGCACCCCAGCAGGATTTTTAAAATTAGGCGAAGTTTTTTATCCATAAACGATTAGTTTTAAATTATAACATCTCTTTTTCTTTTGTCCAAACTGTGATAAATTTAAAGTAGTGAAAAACCAAAGCCAAAAAATTAACACAGTTCTCGCCGGGGGAGTGGAGCAGATTCTACCCAGCAAGGAGGGTTTGGCAAAATTAATGCGGCAACGCCGGATAAGGCTGTATCACGGGATTGACCCCACCAGCAGCAGGTTGCATCTCGGCCATATCATTTCTTTACGCAAACTGCAGGAATTCGCTGATTTGGGGCACGAGGCGATTTTAGTAATCGGTACGGGTACGGTTTTAACCGGAGATCCTTCCTTAAGGGATGGAGCCAGAATTAAAATCTCTGAAAAACAAATCAAAGAGAATATCAAAACCTGGCGGGAGCAGGCCGGTAAGGTTTTGGATTTCTCAAAAATAAAAATCAGACACAACGGAGAATGGCTTTTGAAATTAAATTATAAGGAAATTGTTGATGTCGCTTCCAATATTTCAGCAGTTAAGCTTTTCCAAAGAGACATGTTCCAAAGAAGGATTAAAAAAGGAGGCACTGTCTGGGCCCACGAAACCCTTTATCCTTTGATGCAGGGGTATGATTCGGTGTTTTTAGACGTTGATCTGGAAATCGGCGGGACCGACCAGATCTTTAATATGCTGATCGGCCGAGAATTGCAGCGGAAGATGAATAAAAAAGAAAAATTTGTCATGACATTGCCGATGATTATGGGGACTGACGGCAAGATGATGAGTAAGAGCTCGGGTAATTGTATCTGGCTGAACGATTCGGCCAGTCAGATGTACGGAAAGGTTATGTCTATCCCCGACAGCTTAGTGGCCAGCTATTTTAAAGCGCTGACCAGCGTTCCTTTGGAAGAAATTGGAAAAGCGCCTCCGCGCGACGCCAAGGCAAGATTAGCCAGAGAGATCGTGGCTATTTGCCACGGTAAGAGTTCGGCCCTGAAGGCCGAAAAAGAATTTGACCTGATTTTCAAAGAAAAAAAACTACCTCTCAGAATTCCATCGGTCACCATCAAACAAAAAAATCTTAACGTTCTTGATCTATTAGTTAAAACAAAATTAGCCCCTTCAAGATCTGAGGCTAAACGTTTGATTGGGCAAAAAGGAGTTAGGATAGGCGGGCAGGTGCAGTCTGATTGGAGAAAGAAGGTTAAGTTGAAAAAGGGAGAAGTCATCCAGGTCGGCAAAAGAAGATTTATAAAGATCGCCTAACAAAAACCCCCGACATAATATCGGAGGTTTTTGTTTTATTCTTTAGTACCTTCTCCGTCCCCATCTCCACCCTCTTCAGGGGTTTCAGGAGCGTCTCCTGCTGGTGTTTCCTCTTGGGAAGTAAAAGCAGAAGCTTCGGGGGTTTCAGGAGTTTCCGGAGTTTCCGGAGTCTCTGGAGTTCCCTCTTCAGGAGTATCCTGAGAAACAGGATTTAAATCTTTTTCGTAAACCATATTTAACTTAGTTTAATTTCTAATTCAGCTTTATCGACCTTTACCCGGCCTTTTATAAAAAGAACCAGGTTTTGGTTCTACATCTGGTATTATAAGGCTTTAAAAAGTTTTGTCAAGCCCTTCTGGCCTTTCTGGGGCTTTTCAGCTTGATATTGATTTTCTCTTTTTTAAAGTTCTTTTTTCGGGGATGCCACGCCCAAATCTCCACCGGCAACGTTACTTGGTTATTAACCAGGAAAGCGGTTATCTTTTTTCTCCGGGCGGAGATATTGGAAACTGTTGTCAGTTGGATATTTTTCCTTTGGTTTCTTCTTAGGGCCAAAATATCAATAATGCCGAAGACGTCGCTCTGCTGGAATTTTACTTTCGGTGGCGCCCAGCAAACCCAGCCTTCGTTTTCAAGTGCTTTAATAAGTTTTCTCCGGGTGTAGCTTTCTTTGGCCATATTAATCCTTTAGATTAGAATATATTTCCTGGACGGCGTCGTTCTCGTCTAGGGCGGTGAAAAGTTTTTGGCAGGTTTCTTTATCCGGGGCTGAAACTTCAATCTCTTGTTTAGGGGCCCATTCTATAGACCCCGGTTCGTCCTTTTTGACTTTTCTTTCAAACATCCACCTGACTCCGCCTTCGCCGACCAGCTTGCCGTTGTTTTGGGCAAGGATTTGTTTGATTTCCCCAAAAGTTCGATTCTTGTTGTCGGTGATGCCCTCGATAATAATAGCAACGCCGGCCGGGCCGAAGGCTTCGAGAATAACCGACTCCAGCTTTTCACCGGGCAGCTGGCCGGTGCCTTTTTTAATAGCCCTTTCAATATTGTCAGCGGGCATATTTAAACCTTTAGCTTTTTCAACAGCCATTCTTAATTTAGCGTTAAAACCGGGGTCGCCGCCGCCTTCCCGGGCCGCAATGGTAATTTCCCGGGATATTTTTGAAAACGCTTTACCTTTTTTGGCGTCGGCCGCCCCTTTTTGCCACTTTACTTTTGACCAATGACTATGTCCTGACATGTCTTTTTATTTTAACCTATTTTAATCTTTTTTTTCAATGCCAAAATTATAATACCGGAAAAAACAGCTAAAGCCAGGGCTATTAATAAGGGGAAAGATGTTTTTTGAGAGATTTGTTCGCCGACAGCCGCCAGTTCTTTTTTTGGTGGAGAAAGGGCCTCGGTTGTTTGAGGTTCGACTTCATGAGATTCATCCACCCAAGCCAAACCCTGGCTTTTAATATCGGCGACCCTCGAAGCTCCCAGGCCGTTTATTCTGGCAAGGTCGTCCAACGACGAGAACGGTCGCAAGGAAATTAACTCTATCGCCCTGGCCTCTCCAATGTGGATAATTTTAACTAAATCCTTCAAAGGAGCGCTATTGATGTCTATTTCTCCCAGGGCTGAAACAAAACAGGCTGATGAAATGCCAGCCAAGACCAAGGCTAACAGAGCGTCGGGCCTTGACAAATATTTCATAATAGAGTATAATAAAGTGTTAAAAACAGTTCCGGCACTGGGGGTAGGAATTTCTTTTAGTTGGATAGTCTGGCGAGAGCGAGACTATTCCTCGGAGAAATTCTAAACTTTATGTTCCCAAGCTAGAGTACCCCCAGTTCTGGGGCTGTTTTTTTTAACCGGCGACCCTTTCCACTTCTTCCAGGGTAGTGACGCCTTCCAGTACTCTCATTAACCCGTCCTGTTTCAAGGGTACCATGCCTTTTTTAATTGCCAACTGCCTTAAAGCGGCGATTGAGGGATTGTCTAGGATGAATTTTTCCACTTCATCATCCACCAGAAAGATTTCAAAAATAGCTATTCTGCCCCGATAGCCGGTAGAGTTGCAGTATTTGCATCCTTTGGCTTGAGGTATTTTTATATTAGGGGGAACTTTTTTTAATTCTTTCTTAAATTTTTCCAATTCCTCGTCTGTCGGCTTCCTCAACTGGCTGCATTTGGGGCAGATTTTTCTAATTAATCTTTGAGCTACAGCCAGATTAATGGCCGGGCCGATATTTGAGGGTTTGGCTCCCAAGCTGATCAACCTGGCCACTGTGCCGGCTGCATCATTAGTGTGCAGGGTTGTCAGGACTAGGTGGCCGGTCAAGGCAGCCTGCAGAGCCGTGTCAACTGTTTCCAGGTCTCTCACCTCGCCCACCAGAATCACATCCGGGTCCTGCCGCATGATTGACTTCAAGCCCGAAGCAAAATCGTAACCTTTTTTGGCTTGGGTTTGGGAGATGCCATCTAAATGATATTCAATCGGGTCCTCGATCGTGATAATCTTAATCTCCGGCTTTTGTATTTCTTTCAAAAGAGCATAAAGCGTAGTAGTTTTGCCCGAGCCAGTCGGCCCGGTAACAATAATCATGCCGTTGGGCTTTTTGATTTCTCTTTTAAAAACCGCCAGCAATTCCTTTCTCAAACCCAATCCTGCCATGCCGATCAGGTTTTTGGGGTTTAGAATTCTTAAAACGACTGCTTCGCCGTTTTCAGCTGGCAGAGTGGAAGCCCTGATTTCAATCGCTAGGTTGTCGGGCGTTGAAAGAGAAAAGCGGCCATTCTGGGGCTGGTTGGTAATATTTAATTTAACCCTGGCCAGCAGCTTGATGCGTGACAGCAGAGTTTCGTAAAGCTGTTTATCGACTGAAGTTATCTCCTGCAAGATTCCGTCAACCCTGGTCCTGATTTTTGTTTTTTCTTTTTCTGGCTCAAGATGAAGGTCGGAGGCTTGCAGCTCAACCGCCCCGGCCAGGATAATAGCCAGCAGTTCGCTGGTTTTTTTATCCAGAGACCTTTCAATCGCCGCCTTGAATTCAGCTATGTTTTTTATTTTTTGGGAAGCGACTTTTATTTGGCTGGTAACCTGCTCCATGTTAAATGATTTTTAATATTTGTTCTTGGGCCGAACTTAGGTCGCTGTTTTCAACTATAAAAAGGACGCCCTCTCCCCTGGCAACGCCCTGATAATTTTCTAATATCTTTTCGGTTAAATTTGGTTGAGAGGAATAAATCAGGCCTTTAATAATAATTGGAGAGGCGTGGCCCTCCCAAAGGATTAACAAATTGGACAAATAGCGAAAATTAAGCTTAAGCTCTCCGACAGCGTAACCCAGATCTTTGGGTCGGGCGTTGCATTCTTGGAAGTCTCTCTCGCTTAGCGTAGCCGAGTATAATTCTTTGCCTTGGTTAAAGCTTAATTTTTCCAGGATTTTACCCAAAATTCTGACCTGAGAAATACTTTTCTGTTTGTAGAGATGCTGGACGATTTTTTGGTGGTCAGCCCCTTTTTTAATCAAGGAAGCTGAAATTGCCAAGGTTTGAGGTTTGGTTTGGGCGTCGCGAAAATTCTGCGAAGCGCTGATAATACCGGTCAGAAGACAAGTGGCGATATTCTTGTCAATCAGGTTTTGGTTATTGCTGAGCGAGCTGATCAGGCCGAGAGAAATTTCAGCCAAAGGCTTATTTATTTCTGACAAGCTGACGCCGTCAAAACCTTCATCGGCCGGTTGGTTGTTTATGCTTAAAACCTTAGCATTGTTATGGCTCAGATTTTCAATTTGCTTCCCGCCAACAACAATTAAAAGGTCGGGGTTTTGGCCGAGGTTGGCAAAAGAGATGTCTTGGGCGCTGATTTCGCCTTTATTGAGCGCCAAATAAATCTTGAGACCATTTTCATTTTTCTCGTAGCGCATTTGGGAAATTTCTTTTTCCGAGCCATTAATTGAAATAACGAAGTCCTTAGACAGGGCGGGCGATAGCTCGGTTAAAAACTGGAATTTTTCCGGCAATTTTTCAATTGAAACATTTGCATTTTTCCCCAGTTTTTTTAAAGTAAAAAAAAGCGCTAGGGCACTAGCTAAACTGTCTCCGTGAACAGGTTGGGCGGGGACAATAAGGATTTCTTTGGATTCCTCGATTAGATTTTTAGCCTGTGTTAAACTGTCCATATCTTATTCACTCTAACATGAAATTGAAAATTTTTACAAGCAATCCGTCTCAAACCAAAAAAGCTGGTAAGCTTTTGGCTGAAGAAATTCTCAGAACTAAACCAACCCAAAAAGCCGTAGTTATCGGCCTGGTCGGCGATTTAGGCGGGGGCAAAACCACCTTTTTGCAGGGCTTGGCCCGGGGGTTGAAGATAAAAGGGAAAATCCTTAGCCCGACCTTCATTATAATGAGAAGGTTTGGTAGTTTTTATCATATTGATTGCTACCGTATCCGAAGACCTCAAGAGTTGTTAAGCCTGGGTTTTAAGAAGATTATATCTAATCCTAAAAATATCGTGGCGATTGAATGGGCCGACCGGGTCCGTTCAATTATGCCTGCTAAGACTATTTGGCTCAAATTTGAATTCCTCTCTGAGAAAAAGAGGAAAATTGTGCTAAAATTAAAAGATGGCAGACAAAAAGCGCTTACTCGTCATTGATAGTAATTCCGTTATCCACCGGGCTTATCACGCCCTGCCTCCCCTGACTACTAAGAAAGGAGAGGTGGTGGGTGCGGTTTACGGTTTTTTATTGGTTTTCCTGAAAGCCATTAAAGAGTTCAAGCCGGACTTTGTTATCGCTTGTTTTGATGTGCCCGGTCCGACTTTCCGGCACGAGAAATACAAAGAGTACAAAGCCAACCGTCCCAAAGCGCCCGACGATCTTTATCAACAAATTCCCAAAGTCAAGGAAGTTATGGCCGGGTTCAACGTGTCGGTTTGCGAGAAGCCGGGGTTTGAGGCCGATGATCTTATCGGCACCATCGCCAAGGCCGCTCCCCAAAAACAGGCTTTTCCCGAGCTGGAGACTATTATTATCAGCGGCGACTCGGACAACCTCCAATTAATTAATTCCAAGACTAAGGTTTACGTTCTCAGAAAAGGAGTTAAAGATACGGTTTTATACGATAAAGAAAAGGTAATGGAGAAATACCAGGGGCTGACGCCGGAGCAGCTGATTGATTACCGGGCCCTGAGAGGGGACCCGACTGACAATATACCCGGAGTTCCGGGCGTTGGAGAAAAGACAGCTATTGAACTCATCCAGAAATTCGGCACCTTAGAAAATCTTTATCAAAACCTAGATGAGCTCAAACCGAAATTAAAACAGCTTTTAACTCAGAACAAAGAGCAAGCTCTTATCAGTCGAGATCTGACGATCATAGACAAAAACGCGCCCATAGAATTTAACCTGAACGAATGCCGTTGGGATAACTACAATAAAGAAAAGGCCGAGAAATCATTAAAAGAACTCGAGTTTTACAGCTTAATATCTCGTCTGCCTTAACATGCCCGAGCTTCCCGAAGTTGAAACAATTAGGCGGCAATTGGCCAAAAAGATCGTCGGCAAGAAATTAAAAGGCAAAAAGATTAAAGCCGTCAGGCGGCGGGCCAAGGTTTTAATAATTAATTTTGCCGACGGCTCAAGCTTGGTTTTCCATTTAAAACTGACCGGCCAATTAATCTTCAACGGCCAGCCTCTGAAATACACTCGCAAGATATTTCGGTTTGACGACGGTTCAAAACTTGTTTTTAACGATGCGCGCAAGTTCGGTTGGTGGAAAATAGTAAAAAATACCGAGCAGATTGAAAAGAGATTCGGGCCGGAAGCTTTGGAAATTAATTTAAAAACTTTCAAGGATTGCCTCAAAAAACATCCCAATACCAAAATCAAACCATTACTAATGGACCAGAAGTTTATTGCCGGCATCGGCAATATTTATTCCAACGAAATCTTATTTGCGGCTAAAGTTTTACCCCAGCGCCGAGTTAAAACGTTAAAGGATAAAGAAATTCAGCAGATTCATCAAAATATTAAGACAGTATTGAAAAAAGCTATTCGCTATCACGGCACATCGGCCCAGTATTATCTTGACGCTTGCGGCAAAAAAGGCAGCTATATCAACTATCTTAAAGTCTATCAAAGGGATGGCGAGAAATGCGTTCGCTGCAGCGGCAAGATAAAAAGAGTTAAGATTGGGGGCAGATCAGCCTACTTCTGCCCTAAATGCCAAAAATGATCATTTTTCTTTACGGACCAGACTCATACCGCTCGCGCCAGAAACTGAACGAGATAATCGAGCATTATAAAAAAACCCACCAAACCGGGCTGAATTTAAAACAGTTTGAAGGCAAGGATTTGGACCTTCAGGACCTTAAAAACGAGCTGCAGATAACGCCGATGTTCCAGGAAAAGAAACTGCTGGTTTTGAATAATGTTTTCATCAATAAAAACTTTAAGGAAGAATTTCTGAAAAACTCCAGCAGGCTAGCCAAATCAGAGAACATTATTATTTTTTACGAAGACAAAGAGGTGCCATCCGCCGACTCTCTATTCAAGTTTCTCAAAAAAGAAGCCAAGACTCAGGAGTTTTCGACATTGGCTCCCCAGCAGTTGAGAAATTGGCTGAAAAAGGAATTTGCCCAATATCGGGCAGAAATCGATCCCCGAGCCGTTGACCGATTGATTGAATTTGTCGGCAATGATCTTTGGCAGCTTGGGAACGAAGTTAAAAAACTGGCCGCTTTTAAAAAGAATAAAAAGATTGAAGTGAAAGACGTTGAACTTTTGGTCAAATCAAAAATTGAAACAGATATTTTTAAAACGATTGACGCTATTGCCCTAAAACGCAAGAAGCAGGCTTTGAATTTACTGCATCAGCATCTTGAAAAAGGTGACAGCCCCGCTTACCTTTTATCAATGATTAACTACCAGTTCAGGAATATTCTGGCGATAAAAGACCTGCTGGAAAAAGGCCAGCCGCTCAGCCGCGCCAAACTTCACCCTTTCGTTATGAAAAAGAGCTACCAGCAGGCTCAGCAGTTCAGCCTGGGAGAGTTAAAAAAAATCTACCGCAAGATTTTTGAGGCAGATTACAGTATCAAAACCGGCAAATCGGAACCGCAGGCAGCGCTTGATCTGTTGGTTGCTGGAATTTAGGCCTTACTTATCAGCTTGGTGATTCTTGATTTTTTCCTGGCGGCTGTGTTCTTCTTAATGACGCCAACTTTGGCTGCTTTATCCAAAGCCTGATAGGTTTCGGACAGAAGAGCTTTAGCTTCATTCGTCTTCTTTTGGCTGACCAAATTACGGACCTTTTTAATCAGGTCCTTTATTTTATTATGGTAAGTTAAATTTCTTTCTTGGTGCTTGAAGCTCTGTCGGAGAGCTTTTTTAGCTGCTTGTTTTATCGGCATACATTCTATTTATCATTTTTCAAATTTTTTATCAAGTCTCTTATTTCGGCCGCTCTTTCAAAGTCCAGATTTTTGGCGGCCCATTTCATTTCTTTTTTTAGCAGTTTTTTGTCTTGGATAATGAAAAATTCAGCCGAAACTTCTTTTTCTTTCGAACTGAACGGCCAATCTTTAATCGCTTTAACAATCGGCTTTGGAGCAAGGTGATGTTTTTTATTGTATTCAGCCTGGATTTTGCGGCGGCGCGTTATTTCTTTCATCGCTTTTTCCATAGAAAGGGTTTTTTTGTCAGCGTACATAATAACATGGCCCTGGGAATGCCGGGCCGCCCTTCCCATAGTCTGGATTAAAGTGGTTTCATTTCTCAAAAAGCCTTCTTTATCAGCGTCCAGGATGGCGATTAAGCTGACCTCGGGCAGATCAAGTCCTTCCCTTAAAAGATTAATACCGACTAGCACATCATACTTACCTTCCCGGAAGTCTTTTAAAATGGCTGGCCGGGCCAGAGTTTTGATTTCCGAATGCAGATAATGGGTTTTGATCCCCGCTTCTTTAAAATAGTCGGCCAGGGCCTCCGACAATCTTTTAGTTAAAGCAATAACCAGGGTTCTTTGGTTTTTGGCAATTCTTTTTTTAATTTCTTTAATCAAGTCTTTCACCTGGTTCTGGGTCGGCCTTATCTTAATAGAGGGTTCTAAAAGTCCGGTCGGTCGGACCAGCTGTTCAACGATATGTTGGCCGGCTTCCTGTTTCTCGTGAATGCCAGGCGTGGCTGAAACATAGACTGTTTGGCCGACATTTTGTTTAAATTCTTCAAAATTTAAGGGCCGGTTGTCTAAGGCCGAGGGTAAACGGAAGCCGTACTTGATTAAGGCCTCTTTCCTGGATTTATCAGTATTATACATAGCTCTGAGTTGGGGCAAAGTCATGTGAGATTCGTCAATAATAGTCAGGAAGTCTTTGGGGAAATAATTCAACAAGACAAAAGGAGATTGATTAGGTTTTCTGAATTCAAGATGCCTTGAATAATTTTCAACACCGTGGCAATAACCCATTTCCCTTAACATCTCCAGGTCATAGTTGGTCCGCTGGGCTATTTTTTGCGCCTCAACTAGTTTTTTCTGCTGTCGGAATTTCTTTGTTTGTTCTTGCAGTTCCAGCTTGATATTCTCTAAGGCAATGCCCAGTTTGTCTTGGGGCGTGACCCAGAAGTGAGCCGGGAAGATCTTACAAGCCGGGCTCAATATTTTGTTGTTTGCCATTTCAACTTTCAAAACTTTGCCGGTGACCAGATAAATCTCTATCATGTCTCCCCTGACCCGAAAAGTACCCGGCCTGAAATCAAAATCGTTTCTCTGATATTGCAAGGCGACCAAGTGGCCGATCAGATCTTTTCTTTTGATTTTCTGACCAGGTTTCAACTCAAGAGAAACGTTCTCGTAGTTTTCCGGCGAACCAATATTATAAACGCAAGAGACCGAGGCCACAATAATAATGTCTTTTCTGGTCAGTAAATCCTGGGTAGTGGCGTGCCTCAACCTATCGATTTCTTCGTTTATCCTGGCATCCTTTTCAATATAAGTGTCGGTCTGAGGGATATAGGCTTCGGGCTGGTAATAATCGTAATAGGAAACAAAATAATGGACCGCGTTGTTCGGAAAAAACTCTTTGAACTCCTGGTAGAGCTGGGCCGCCAAGGTTTTGTTGTGCGATATAATTAAAGCTGGTTTTTGCGCCTTTTCAATCACTTTGGCCATAGTAAAAGTCTTGCCGCTTCCTGTCACGCCTAAAAGCACCTGGTTTTTAATACCAGCCTTAAGGTTCTCGGACAATTTTTCAATAGCCTGGGGCTGGTCACCCGTTGGCTTTAACTTGGAGACCAATTTGAACATACCATTCATTCTATCTTTAATTTCTCCTTTTTTCAAGGTTGACTTTTAAATGGATTATGTTAAGATTTACGATTAGTTCATACGACCATAAATAAAGAATAGGAGGCTGATAATTGAAATACGTCGTAATGGTGGTTGAGATAGGGCTGAATGCTCTGATTGATTTATCCATGGGCGCCATTATTGTGCATCTGATGGGCAAAATATTTGGGTACGATGTGCCCTTTTATTTCTATCCCATCGGCGCTGTTTTGGCGGTTTTACCCGATGTCGATTATCCCTATCATCTTTTTCAGGTAGTAAGAGGGAAGAGAAAATTTACCCAGACGCATAGGATGGTCCCTCACTATCCGGTAATTATGATAATTCCCATCTGTTCGACTCTAGGCATTTTAGGCATCTTTTACCCCGTTTTCTTTTATTGGGCATTAGTTGCTCTTTTATGCCTTGTAAGCCATTATACCCACGATACGATCGAGGGCATAAGATGGCTGGCTCCGTGGGGCGGAAACTATTACAGATTTTCAGTTAGAAGAGGCTGGAGAAAATTCTCTATTGTTTCGTGGAGCAAAAATAAGTGGGAAGTTTGGATAGGGTTATTAAAAGAGAAGATGAGAAGGGAAAGAGCGGGTCGCTTTGAAACGTACCTTAATCTCTCGGCAAAAGAGCTGGCTACCGCACTAAGCCTTTTTGCTATTGCCGTACTCCTTATTTTTCTATGGTGACAGCAACAAAGTCAGGGTCAATACTAACCTAACTAGATTGGCCCTTTTTATTTTTATAAGTTAAAATTAAATGAGAAATGAAGGAACTGATCAAAAAATTCATCCCGCCTTTTTTACTAAACTGGTATCACCTGAGCTTGGCTTTTTTGGGCGCCGTTTTATACGGTTTTCCTTCAAAAAAACTAGAGGTTATCGGGGTGACCGGGACCAACGGCAAAACCACGGTGATTAATTTGACGACCAAGATCCTGGAAGAGGCAGGCTATAAAGTCGCCTCTTTATCTTCGATAAAATTCAAAATAGCCGACCAGGAACGGCCCAACACTTTAAAAATGACCATGCCGGGCCGTTTTAAATTGCAAAAGTTTTTCCAGCAAGCCGTTAAAGCCGGCTGCCAATATGTTGTTTTGGAAGTGACGTCCGAAGGCATCAAGCAGCATCGCCACAGGTTCATTAACTTCCATACGGCCGTCTTTACCAATTTAACTCCCGAACATATTGAAGCGCACAAGGGCTTTGAAAATTACAAAAAAGCCAAAGCCAAGCTTTTCCGGGCGGCCAAGGAAGTCCACATTATCAATATTGACGATGAAAACGCACAATATTTCTTACAGTTTCCGGCTAAACAAAAAAAGACCTACGGATTGAAAAAAGGGGATGTCAACACCGAAAACACTCACTTCAAGCTTCAATTAATCGGCCAATTCAATATTTACAATGCTTTGGCTGCTATCGGCATTGGCTTGTCCCAGGGATTAGATTTGGCAGTTTGTCAGAGAGCAGTAGAAAAAGTCGAAGAGATACCGGGCCGAATGGAAGAAGTTATCTCTCAGCCATTCAAGGTTTTCGTTGATTATGCTTTTACGC
Organism: uncultured Candidatus Saccharibacteria bacterium; assembly: GCA_964568775.1. Classification (GTDB taxonomy): domain Bacteria; phylum Patescibacteriota; class Minisyncoccia; order Minisyncoccales; family MHMH01; genus CAZMQW01. The sequence continues at coordinate 76,209 of CAZMQW010000002.1, read as the reverse complement.
CCAATGCTTTAGAAAAAGTTTACCAGACCCTAAAACCGCAAAATGGAAAACTAATCTGTCTTTTAGGGGCTTGCGGCGGGGGTCGGGATAAATGGAAGAGGCCGATTTTGGGTGAAATAGCTGCCAAACACTGCGACAAAATTATTGTGACTAATGAAGATCCGTACGATGAAGACCCAATGAAAATCATTGAAATGGTTGCCGAGGGCGCCAAGGGCAAGGCCGAGAAAATATTAGACAGGCGGGAGGCGATTAAAAAAGCTTTGATTTCGGCGACAGCCGGCGACACGGTAATTATAACCGGCAAAGGCTCTGAGCCTTGGATTTGTTTGGCTCACGGCAAAAAAATTCCCTGGGACGACAGAGAGATTGCCAAGGAAGAATTTGAAAAGATAAAAGTGAAAAAGAATTGACAAGATGATCGAATCAGCATAGAATAGAGCATTATCAATTAAATTAAAAAATGACAATAAAAGAAATATATAATCTGGCGATACGCAAAGGAGTTGAGGCAGATTTTCGAGGGAAGGAAGGCGTTGAGAAAGTTTTGATAAGAAGAAAAGAAAAATTCAATAAGCTGTCGGAAAAAGAAAAACAGGAATTTGACAAGGAAGCTTTGGAAAATCCTTACCTCGACTCAAGGATTTTAAATATCGCTGAAGATAAGGAAGTAAAAAGAATTTTAGTTGGCATTGATATTGAACCAGCCGAGATTTTATTGGCAAAAGAAATCGGCAACATTGATTTGATTATTGCTCATCATCCCCTGGGTAGGGGTTTGGCCAACTTGCACGAAGTTATGGAGATGCAGTGCGACATTTTAAACCAATACGGCGTACCGATCAACATCGCTGAGGGGTTGATGAAAGAAAGGATTGAAGAAGTGGCTCGGGGCGTGAACAAGTTAAACCATCAAAGAACGATTGACGCTGCCAAACTGCTCAACTTTAATTTAATTAACAGCCACACGCCTTGCGATAATTTGGCCGCTAAATTTCTCAAAGAAAAAATTGAGCAGGAAAAGCCGAAAAGGATTGAAGATTTACTTAATTTATTAAAGGAAATTCCGGAGTATAAAGAAGCGATTAAGCTCGGTGCTGGCCCCAAGGTTTTTGTCGGCGAAGAAGAAAATCGTTGCGGTAAAATTGCCATAACAGAAATGACCGGCGGCACCGAAGGTTCACCGAAACTTTACGAGAAAATGGCTCAATCCGGGATTGGAACGGTTATCGGCATGCACATTTCCGAAGAGCACAAAAAAGAAGCAGAAAATGCCAATCTTAATGTGGTTATCGCCGGCCACATGTCTTCAGATTCTTTGGGGGTGAACTTATTTTTAGATGAACTGGAGAAACAGGGTATTGAGATCGTCCCCTGCTCCGGTTTTGCGAGAGTCTCACGTAATCAATAAACCGCTTGGGAAAAAATTGGCAGTCGCCGATGGCGGCTGTTTTTGTTAGAATAAGGCAATGAGAACAGGTATTGCTACAGTACCTCTGGATTACGGTCGTTGTCCGCCCTGGCTATTCCAAAGGATGAAAAGGTTGGGCCGGGGTATTGCTTTAGCTATTGTTGAAGAATTCGGCCCAGAAGAATTCTTACGGAGACTGGCTGACCCGGTCTGGTTTCAGTCTTTGGGCTGCGTCATGGGGTTCGACTGGAATTCTTCCGGGCTGACCGTAACTACTCTGGGCGCTTTGAAGGCCGGGCTGTTTGAAATCCAGGACCAGTTGGGTATTTATGTTTGCGGCGGTAAGAAAGTCTCCAGGGAAACGCCAAAAGAAATAGAGGCTTACGGCATTTCACGGCAGTTTTCTTTTGCCCCGAAATTGATTTACGCCTCCAAAATGGCGGCCAAGACAGATTCGGCCTTAATTCAGGACAAATACCAAATTTACCAGCACAATTTTCTGTTTACCAAACAAGGCAGTTGGGTTGTTGTCCAACAGGGCATGAATACCGACAACCAAACGGCACGAAGATACCATTGGCTGTCATCGGCCATGAAAGATTTCATTGAGGAGCCTCACACCGGCATCGTTGCTCAGTTTAAGGTTAAACCTTTGAATTTGACGGCCCAAGAGAGCGGTGGTAATCGAGATGTTTCTTTGGGATTGGTTAAAGAAGAGCCAAGGGAATTTTTAAGAAACTTGGATTTAATCCAAACCAAAAGATCAAAAAACCTTACCTTGATGGAATTACAGAATAAAGAATTCCATTGGCATCCGGTGGTTGAAGAAAAGTTCAACTTAAAAAGGCTAGAAAAGACTATCTTTTTCGCCAAAGAGCAGAGCCCGAAGAACTTTGAAAACCTCTTGTCGCTGAAAAATGTCGGCCCTAGGACCATCAGAGCCCTTTCTTTAGTCTCGGAGATAATTTACGGGGCCAAACCTTCCTACCAGGATCCGGCCCGTTATACTTTTTCGGTCGGTGGTAAAGATGGCACTCCTTTCCCAGTGGACAGAATGGTTTACGATAAGACCTTGGAGATAATGGAAAGAGGAATTAAAAAAAGCGGTGTAAGTTTGAGCGAAAAAGAAAAAGCTTTTAAAAGATTAGGCAATGTCAGGAGATGAAAAAGTATTCGTCAAAAAAAGCCAAGAAAAACAAGACCGCTTACCGCACTCCGAGCCCTATCAGATATAAATTAGTTTTGCGGAATAAAGGGTTTAAGAAAAAGAACGCTAAATTTTCTTAACCATATCGGTATTCTCTAATCGATAGTCAAGTCGGCGATAATAGTTTCTGACGCCGACTCCGGAAATAACCGAAATTTTCTTCAAGCCGAATTCCTTTTTAGTTATTTTTTCTGCTTGTTTGATGAGTTTTTTACCCAGTCCTTTATGTTGAGGCGAAACGGTTGAACTTTTTCCAATTAAGCGAAGCTGGCCGTAAGTATGGACTTCTCTGATAATAACTGACTTTCGGGAAGTCAGCCGTAACCGAAGCAGGCTGTAGAGCTTTTGTCTGTTTTTATTTTCGAAAGTCAAAAACACTTCTTTGCCTCCAGAAGCTGGATAATCTTGTCGGAACAAATAAAGTTTTTCTTTCGGGTTGTAGTTTTCCTTGACTTCCCGGCATCTGATGCAGCGGCAATTACCGGTGACCCTTTGCCGCAAGTTGGATATTTTAGCCGGGCCAGCCACGATACTGGAGGAGGGAATATCCCGGGTGATTCTTTGTATTCTGACGTAATAAGGGATTTTCTTTTTAATCGATTTAACTAAATTAATTAACTGGTTGGCGGTATAGGGCCGGTATTTTTTCTTTTGCCACCATTGATAAAGCAAAGCCTCCTTAAGCAAGGCGCAGGGATAGATCTTCAGTAAATCTGGCTGGAAATCAGGACTAGTGAATAATATTTCGAACATTTTTTCGTCTTTTTTCAAATTGGAGCCCGGCAAGTTGGGCATCATTTGATAGCAAATTTTAAAACCAGCGTCTTTCAAAAGTTTAGTGGCCTGAATAGTTGCTTTGATTTTATGTCCCCGCTGGTTCAATTTCAAAATATCATCATAAATAGTTTGAACGCCAAGCTCCACCCTGGTTACGCCCAGCCGCCTCAATCTTTTTATCTCTTTTTTATTAATAAAATCTGGCCTGGTTTCGATCGACAAGCCGACAATTCGATGTTTTGATTTTTCATTCAATTTCTGGGCTTGCTTAAGAGAGGCCGGACTTTTTCCATTGCAAGCATCAAAACATTTTTTAACGAACCAAGTTTGGTATTTATGAGGATAAAAAGACCAGGTTCCTCCAATTATCCTCAGCTCTATTTTGTCAGTGGGATGGCCGGTATTTCTTAAAGACTTGAGCCGCATTTTGACCTGTCTGTATGGATCGTATTGGTTCAAAATGGCCCTCATAACAGCTGGTTCGTTGTCCAGATAGCTTTTGGGTACTCCTTTTTGGGTTGGACAATATATACAATGGCCCGGACAGGGATAAGGTTTTGTCAGCACCGAAACATTTACAATGCCCGAGAGCGAACGAATCGGCCTGGTGCGCAGCAAAATTTCAAGCTTGGCCGACTTTCTGATTCTTCCATTTTTTACCATTTCGTGATAAATTTTTAATAGAGAAACATTACTGGGGCAGGGAATTCGGTATTTCTTGGCTGTTCTTCTTTTCGCCTGTGCTAAGTCAGCTCGAGTTTTTGCCCGGCTTTTGAGTAATTGTTTAATTGTGGATTCTAAAGCATCCATATGGATAAAGAATACGCCCAGCGCCTATTAGACGAGACGCGTAAAAATTATAACCTGATTGCTAGGGACTTCTCAAGTACCCGGCGTTTTGTTTGGCAAGGCTTGGAGCCTTTGTATAATTATGCCTTGAGAGGGGAAAAGGTGTTAGATTTGGGCTGCGGCAACGGCCGGCTCTTGCAGATATTCAAGGAAATAGATATTGATTACACCGGCATAGATAATTCGGAGAAGCTGATTGAGATTGCTAGAAAGGTTCACCCTAACGCCAAATTTGAAACGGCGGATGCTTTAAATCTGCCTTTTGCCAATAATTACTTTGACAAAGTTTATAGCATCGCTGTTTTGCACCATATTCCTTCCGATAAATTAAGGCTTAAATTTCTGGAAGGGGTCAGGAGGGTTTTAAAACCGGAAGGCCTTTTTATTTTAACAGCCTGGGATTTGTGGCGCTGGCGCAAGTTCAATAAAATTCTTAAATTTACTTTATTAAAATTATTAGGTAAATCCAAGCTGGATTTCAAAGACATCTTCGTGCCCTGGCAGAAGGATTGTCAGCGTTATGTTCACTGCTTCAGCAAGAAAGAGTTGGCCGGTTCGCTTAGAAGGGCGGGTTTTAAAATAAAAGAAATCGGCAATTTGAAAACAGCCGATAGTAAGGAAAACAATCTTTATATTGTAGCGCAAAAGTAGACTTGACAAAATAGATTTTTTGATATATACTATATTAGTAAAGCAAACAGATTTAAAAGGAGGTTTGAATTGGATAAGCCTGAAATAACTGAAAACGGTAACAGAATGATAACGGTGTATTACGCTGGCATAGAGATAGATTTTGCCAGAGAGAAAGGCAAAGTTATCGAAATAGCCCGTCGTTCGTTCACCGGTGGAAGAGCTTATTATTCCCCGTCAGATTACACAAAGGTTATAAAAGCTGCATGTGATCACTGGGGGCTTCCTTTCCCGCCAAGATTATTTACTGTCGCTGCGATAAGTACAAGGCGACGGCAGAATAAAAAAGCTCGTTCAGCGAAAGGAGTCCAGAACAAAATGTTCTAGGCTCCTTTTAATTTTCAAAGACTTGGAGTATAAAATAAAATGAGCCCTTGTAGTTCAATGGATAGAACGCGGGCCTCCGGAGCTTGAAATAGGGGTTCGAATCCTCTCAAGGGCACAGTTCAATTTCATTTGTTTTTATGTTAAAATACACTTATGAAATACAAGATTGCCGTCAGCGGGGCGGCTAAATTAACCCCCTGCGCCAAGAACATAAAAGAAGCAGCCAGGGAACTGGGCCGGGAGATTGTCCGCCAGAACTGCATTTTGATTACCGGGGCAACGACCGGCGTTCCCTATTATGCTGCTCAGGGCGCTAACCGGAGCGGTGGGGTTAGTATTGGTTTTTCGCCGGCCGCCTCAAGATTGGAGCACAAAAAAGTCTACAGACTTCCCTTGGACGAATTTGACGTCATGGTTTATACTGGATTTGACTACTCAGGCCGGAATCTTTTAATGACTAGAGCGGCTGATGCGGTTATTGTGGCCTGCGGCCGAATGGGCACCTTAAACGAGTTCACTATTGCCTATGAGGATAGAAAACCGATCGGGGTACTTTTGGGTTCGGGAGGGACAGCTGATTTGATCAATTACCTGCTTAAACGCCCCCATAAAAAAAGAGGGCAGATTATTTACGATACCGATCCCAAGAGATTAGTCCGTAAATTAGTAAAATATCTTAAAAGGTCGAAATAAAAATTAATCAATAATTATTTATTATTATGGCCGAAGAAGGAAAATTAATCGGCAAAATCAGCCATTATTTTAGCAATATCGGCGTGGCCGTGATTGAATTGACCGATACCCTCAAAACAGGCGACACCATTCGTATTGTCGGTGGCGAGACTGATTTTGAGCAGAACGTTGACTCAATGGAGGTTGACCACAAGAAAGTGGATAAAGGGAAAAAGGGCGACGGCATCGGATTGAAAATCAGCCAAAAAGTCAGAGAAGGCTACAAGGTCTACAAGGTTTAATTAAGCCGGTTTTCAATATGATTTCGGTTGTTCTGGCAGCTTTTGGCGGCGGAGTTTTGCGAGGACTGGTCGGTTTTATCAAACACCAGTTTTCTTACAAGGAAGTGAAATTCCGACCTTATTATTTTTTAGGGATGATGGCTCTTTCCGGGATTGTCGGCACAGTGGCTACTCTGGCCATCAAAGAGTTGGGCTTCACCCTGTTTGACGGTTTTACGGCCGCTTTGGCTTTTATTATCGGGTACGCTGGCGGCGACTTTCTGGAGAATATTTATAAGATAATAATTAAAAAGTCTTCTTTCTATAATGATTAGTAAGGTTTTGGGCATAATTCTGCTTCTACTGGGCGTGGCCATTATTCTTTATACTCTTTATTTTTCTTTCAATATCTTCACTGCTAAGGTCGCTCCTCCGGAAATTTTCAAACTGGAAAGCCAAGTTGCTTCATCGGGTGCTGAGGGTCTGGAAGCGCAGTTTCAGGAGATAGTCAGCGAACAATTAAGAGGGCTGATACCGGTTGATTCCATAACCACATTGCTGAACCTGATCACCTGGTCAATTTTCGCTGGCATTTTGATTTTCGGTGGAGCCCAAATTTCCGGTTTGGGTATTAAACTAATTAAATAAAACTATGGCACAAAAACATTCATTCATCAGAACAATTTATCTTTATCTTTTCGCTTTGGTTGGTCTGGCGCTATTAATTACCGGCACCGTCCGTTTTTTGGATATGGGGCTGAAAGCTTTTATTTTCACCCATGCCGAAGACCAGGAAAAAATACAGCGAGGATATTACTCGGTACCGCCCATCTCGATAGCTAAAATAGATGGCTACGAAGAAAGCGGAGATTTAACCCAAGAAGAAATAGCGGTTCTTAAGAATTGGCTGGCTGATTATGAAGCTTGGCAGGCAGAAGAAGCAAAAATAGATTATCTAACTTCGAAAAGGCATCGCGATGCTTCAACTAACGTGGCCATGCTTTTGGTCGGTTTGCCTCTTTATCTTTATCACTGGCGCATCATAAGAAAAGAGACGAAAAATGCTTAAATTTCTCAAGGCTCTTTCTGTTTTCGCCGGCACGATTATCGGTGTGGGAATATTCGGCCTGCCTTACGTCGCTTCTAAGGCAGGTTTTTTTATTGTTTTATTCTTTTTTCTGATTATTGCTGCGATTTCAATCTTTAACCATTTGCTTTATGGGGAGATTTCCCTGGGGACAAAAGGACAGCACCGTTTGGCCGGCTACGCTGAGATGTATTTGGGGCGCTGGTGGAAGGGCGTGTCTTTCTTCTCTCTTGTTTTTGGCATAGTCGGGGCATTGCTGGCTTATCTAATTGTCGGCGGTGAATTTTTGACTTCGTTTTTCTCCCAGTTTTTAGGGGGCAGTAATTTAATTTATACGCTTATATTTTTTATCTTAGGCGCTTATCTTATTTTCCGGGGCATCAAAAGCATCTCGCAGATTGAGTTGGGTCTTTTGGGTGTTTTTTTTGTTATTCTGATTGTTTTTTTCGTTAAAGCCCTTCCTTTTATTGACGTTAACAATTTTCAAACCGTTGACTGGCGCTATTTCACTTTTCCCTACGGTATAATACTTTTTTCTTTGTGGGGGCTGACTACGGTGCCGGAAATGAAAGAAATATTGGGTGGGAATAGGAAGCTTTTGAGAAGAGCGATTGTTGTTGGGATTTCTTTAGCCACTATCACTTATCTGTTTTTTGTGGTAACTATTTTTGGGGCAACAGGCTTTAACACTTCCAAAGAAGCTATGTCAGGATTTTACCAGGTTTTAGGAAACGGTATTATTAATCTTGGTTTTGTTTTCGGTATGATTACCTGTTTTACTTCTTTTATCACCTTGGGCTTGGTTTTGAAAAAGATGTTTTGGTATGATATGGGCGTATCAAAGAATGTCTCTTGGCTTATCGCTTGTTTTCTGCCGTTAGGTTTGTTTTTGCTCGGGTTTAAAGAATTTATCGATATTATTGGCTTGGCCGGAGCCGTGGGCGTCGGGTTGGCCGGTACAGTGGTTGTGTTGATTTACAAGGAATTTTTAAAGAGAAAATCACAAAAAATGCACCGCCTATTATACCTTTTGCCGGTTTTATTAGTTATAGGTATTTTCTTTGAGGTTTTTTATTGTATTTTCGCGAAATAAATGAAATTCATCGCCGATTTCCATTTACATTCCAAATATTCCCGGGCCACCTCCAAAGATATGAATTTGGAGAGTTTGGATAAATGGGCCAAAATTAAAGGGATTAATGTTTTGGGAACGGGTGACTTTACTCATCCCGAATGGTTTAAATCTCTTAAAGAAAAATTAACTCCGGCCGAACCGGGCTTGTTTAAGATAAAAAACGGCGACGGGGCGACGCGTTTTATTTTAACTTCAGAAATTAGTTGCATTTATTCTAAAAATAACCGGGTCAGGAAAATTCATATTATTATTTTTGCTCCTTCTTTTGGGGTGGTCGACAAGATTAACGCGCATTTGGGTTGGATTGGTAATTTAAAGTCAGACGGCCGGCCGATCTTGGGTCTGGACGCTAAAGAATTGGCCAAGATCGCTTTGGGCGCCTCAAAAGACTGCTTGGTTGTGCCGGCTCATGCTTGGACGCCTTGGTTTTCCATCTTCGGTTCAAAGTCCGGCTTTGATTCTATTGAGGAATGTTTTGAAGAATATTCAAAACATATCTATGCAATTGAAACTGGCTTAAGTTCCGATCCGCCGATGAACTGGCGGCTTTCCGCTTTGGATAAAATTACCTTAATCAGCAATTCCGACGCCCACAGTCCCCAAAAGATAGGCCGGGAGGCCAATGTTTTTGATATTGAGATGAGTTATGGCGCTATTACCGAAGCAATTAAACAAGGAGACCCAAAAGAGTTTCTCTACACTATCGAATTCTTTCCTGAAGAAGGCAAATATCATTACGACGGCCACCGCAACTGCGATGTTCGTTTGTCGCCCCAGGAATCAAAAAAATACAACAATACTTGTCCGACCTGCGGCCGGCCGTTGACTATCGGGGTTATGAACCGGATAGATTCCCTGGCCGATAGAAAACCCGGTTTCAAGCCGGAAAGAGCCATTCCCTTTAAAAGCTTGATTCCTTTAAATGAAATCATTGCTGAAAGCTTGGGCGTTACCGTTGCCAGCAAGCGGGTCGGCGAGGAATACAAAAACTTAATCAAGAAGCTTGGCAATGAATTCAACATTCTACTTGATGTGGCTAAAGAAGATCTGGCCGCCGCTACCCTGCCCGAGATTGCCGAAGGTATTGCCAGGGTCAGAGAAGGTAAAGTATTTATTACGCCCGGTTACGACGGGGTTTACGGCCAGATTAAGATTTTTTCTCAAGGCGAACAAAAAGCCCTGTCTAAGCAGGGAACTTTGGTATGATTGAAGAATATAAATTTGGGTCCATTGTCATTGACGGCCAAACCTATCATAACGATGTTGAAATTAGATGGACCGATGAAATTTTAGATTGGTCAAGGGACGAATCTCATATTATTGACGTTGAGGACGTCAAAAGAGCTTTAGCTGAAAATCCCCAGACCATTGTTATCGGCACTGGTGAGACAGGCTCTGCCCAAGTGACCGAGGAAGCCCGCCGGGAAATCAAATCCCGCGGCATCGAGTTGATTATTGACAGGACCGAGCAGGCGACCAAAACCTTTAACATCAGGAAAGAAGAATCAGAAGAAGAGGAAGGGGAGCAGGAGAGAGTTATCGGCCTCTTCTATTTAACTTGCTGAATAGGATATTTGCTGACCGGCTATTTTGAATTTCCCTTTTACGAATTTTTCAATCACCCAGATATTAATCTTACAATGATTGGTTATTTCCGAAACAGTAACCTGTGATTTGCCCGGAGCCAAAGCCAGATAAGGTAAAATTTGATCAGCCAAGTGCTTATCTAATACTGCTTGGCTTTTTTGTTCCTTTAAAAGCTCCAAAGCCGCTTCTTTCCCGATGTCTTCTGCTCTTTTACCCAGCTTGCCCAGGTTGTCAGTGCCGATGATTGTATTTTCAAATTCAGCTATCAGGCAAATCTGGCTGCCGGGCGATTGGGCCTGGTAATATTCTGCTTTTTCCTCAAGAGGCAGCTTTAATTTTCCCAAAACTTCTCTTACCCCGGCCAGTTGTCTTTCAGCCACTTTTTTCTCTTTAAGCGATAGGGCAGCTCCAGAGATAGCCAGGATTCTTTTTAATTGTCCTCGCTCGGTTAAGTTAATATTTTTCAGTTTGGCAGGGAAAACAGTTATCTCAACCTTTGCTCCGCCAGCCGGATAGTAGCCTCTTTTTAAAATGTTTATTTCCATTTTAACCCCCAACTTTCTTAAGGTTTCCATTAAGACATAACGGGAGTAATCAATCGTCGGTGAGAAAAAAGTGTCAGTTGCCCCGCCGTCAAAAACTATTTTGACAGGCGAGGGAGCGAATAAAGCCGGCAAAATTAACGCTTGCAGCACTAGAGTGATGCTGTCGGCTGTTTCAATTTTAATGTTAAGCGAGGTTAAACTTTGCTCAATATCGCCGGGGGAGAATTTAATTTCAGTTGAATCTAACTCATCCCCTTCTAAGTTGCCTTTGGCAAATTCGTTTAAGGCCCTAATACCCAAAAGGTGCTGCGGCCTCAAACCAGGTTCGGGCCGGCCCTTTCTAATATCAAAAACACGGCAGGACTGTTTGGTAACTGCCGCTAGAGAGACAGCTGTTCTTAAAATCTGTCCGTCCCCCTCTAAATATGAACCGTCGACTTCAATCATGAATGTATTCTTTATTTTAGGTTTTCTCGCCGGCCTTGACAATACCCTTATTTTTCCTAAAATAAGCTAACAGCAATGTTAAAAGAATATCAAGAGAAAATCGGTCAATTTGAAAATATTTGGGGCGTTTTAGCATTTGGTAAACTAGTCTGCTGAGGAGGTTAACAAATATTAATTCAAGAAATCAGTTAATCCCCCAAGTCAAGGGGATTTGTAATTTTATGCCGGAGAAAAAAACTTTTTATCTGACTAAAGAAGGGCTGGAAAAAATCAAACGGGAGTATGAATATCTTGAGAAATTAAAGCTGGCTAAAACAAAAGGAGAATCATCCAAGGTTATCAATTCCGACGAGTTGGATCCCGAATACGCTGCTTTTCAAGAAGATTTAGGTTTATTGGAATCAAAACTGACCAAGCTTGAATATATTTTGAAAAACAGCAAAATCATCAAACCCCCCGTCAAAAGAAAACAAAATACGGTGCATTTGGGCGCTACTGTTTTGGTTTCGGTTGACGGCCAGGATAATGAGTTTACCGTCCTCGGTCACCTGGAAGCCAATCCGTCCATCGGCCGGATTTCCGATGAATCGCCGGTCGGGAAAGCTCTTTTGGGCCATCAGCCGGGAGATAAAATCGTTATTCCTTCACCGGTTAAAACTATCTATAAAATAAAGAAAATAAAGCCGTTTAAATAGTGGTAAGCGTAGGATCAATGGAAAATTTTTTGTCGGCGTACGCCGGGCTTCTTTGATAGATCGCTAGATGAACTATTTTATTTCGTATAGAAGCCATGACAAATAATCCAGGCCATATTATAGAGTATGGCCCTTTTTATTTCCGAAGATAATGATATGATAATAAAACATATGGTTAAAACTCCAAAAATCACAAAGGAGATGACGGTTGATGAGATATTGAAGAAATATCCCAAGACAGCCGTTATTTTTATGAACTACGGGCTACACTGTGCCGGCTGTCCTTTGGCGCAATCGGAAACGATTGAACAGCTGGTCAAAGCTAATATGTTGGACGAAAAGAAATTATTAGAAGAGTTAAACAAATTGGCTGAATAATGAAAATTCTCAATTTTTTCATCTCTTTATTCGTTGGTGTCGGGCTTTTAACCTGGATTATCAAGCTAGTCGGTTGGCAAGAGATCAAGTCAGCCTTTTCGATTTTTACCGGCTGGCAAGGACTAGTGATTTTAGCGCTGACTTTTTTAATGCTTTGGGTTGGAGCTTTGAAATGGCAGGTGATTTTGAAAAGCCAGGGGCAGAGATTGTCAATGAAACAGCTGATCGGCCCTTATTTGAGCTGTTTCACCATAAATTATATTCTCCAGATTTTCATTATCGGCGGAGAGGTCTTCAAAACATATGTTTTAAAAGAGAAATACAAAGTTCCCTGGAAAAAAGCAGCCAGTTCCGTGGTGATTGATAAGATTTTAGAAGGGACTGTTTTTTTTATTGCTATTCTCGTCGGCCTCGGCTTCTTTCTGGCAAATATTGGGATGCCGCCGCGGAACTTAGCTATATTTTTAATAGGATTCCTTTTTGTTTCTGCCATTGCCATCGGCTTTTTTTATTTCAAATGCTTCCGCCGGGAAAGTATTGCTTGGCCGATAATCAGATTTTTCAATCGCCGGGGCCTGCCGAACGAAGCAATTATTGAAATTGAAAGAGAAACATTCGGCTATTTCAAGACTAAAAAAGCAGCTTTCTGGCAAGGACTGGGCCTGGCTTTCTTAAGAGTGATTGTCACTTTGTTAAGGTGCTGGTTTCTGGTGCTGTTTTTGGGCAAAAGCATCGGTATTTTAGTTGCTTTACCCATTTTGAGTTTCGCCTACATCGCCATGATAATTCCCATTCCAGCTGATTTAGGAATCCATGAAACGGTCCAATTTTTCGCGTTTAACGCTTTGGGCCTGGAAACTGGCACTGCCTTGGCTTTTACTACTATTCAAAGGGGAGCTCAATTGTTCATGGCATTTGTCGGCATCATTTTCTTTCTTAAGCTGGGCGTCAGCCTGTTCCAGGTTCTCCTTTTTAGGAAGCTTAACGGCTGGCTGAACAACAAATAAAAATATGCTCAAGTCCATCAACAAAGTCATCAAAGTTTTAACCCTGTCCGATATCGCCCTATTGACCGGTTTTGGTTTTATTGCGCCAATCTTCGCTATTTTCATCGCCCAGAGAATTACGGTCGGCGACACGGCCGAAGCCGCTATGATAACTGGCTTTGCCATGGCAGTTTATTGGGGGGTCAAATCAATTTTGCAAATTCCCTTCGGTAAATACTTGGATAAGAACCACGGCGAGAAAGACGATATTTATTTCATCGTTATCGGCAACTTTTTAGCTGCTTTGTCAGCTTTTGGTTTCATCTTTGCTTCTTTGCCCTGGCACATCTATTTTTTAAAAGCGTTTTATTCTTTAGGCATGGCCATGAATATTCCGGCCTGGTCAGCCATCTTTACCCGTCATATCGATAAAGGCAAAGAAGCTTTTGAGTGGTCAACCAGGAGCACGGCTATCGGAATAGGGGCGGCTGTTTCGGGAGCTGCAGGCGGGCTGATCGCCGGCACTTTCGGCTTCAATGTTTTATTTATCGGCGTGGGAGTTTTCGCCTTAGCTTCTGCTTTCTTGCCATTTTTGATTTATAAAGATATCTGTCCCAAAAATAAAAAATCTCCCCGGGTGCCGGAAGCCAAAGCATTCCAAGAGCCTGATTTGCCTAAACAATAAGAGTTATGAAAAATCAGGAGCTGGCTAAAATATTTTATGAGATAGCCGATTATTTGGAAATGGAGGGAGTGGCGTTCAAGCCTTATGCCTACCGGAAAGCGGCCGATACTTTGGAGTCCTTAGAAGAAGACATTGCAGAGATTTATAAAAACAAAGGCAAAAAAGGATTTGAAGGGCTGCCGGGCATAGGCAAGGGCATTACCAAAGCAATAGAGGAATATTTGAAGACAGGCAAAATAAGAATCCATCAGCAGCTTAAAAAGAAAACGCCCATCAATTTGGGAGAAATGAGTGCGGTTGAGGGCATGGGCGTGAAAAAGGCGCAGAAACTTTACCAAAAACTGGGCATTAGGAATTTAAAGGAACTGGAGAAAGCGGCCCGGGCCCATAAGATCGCTCCTTTGTTCGGTTTCGGCGAAAAGACGGAAAAAAATATTTTGGAAGGCATCAAATTTTTAAAAAGGAGTAAAGGCAGATTTCTTCTGGGAGATATATTGCCGATTGCCAGAGAAGTTCAGTCAAAATTGGGAGAACTAAAAGAGGTTGAACAAGTCAATTTTTCGGGCTCTTTGAGAAGGATGAAAGAGACTATCGGCGACGTTGATTTTTTGGTCATTTCTAAAAATCCAGTCAAGGTGATGGATTTTTTTGTTTCTCTGCCCGGCGTCGTTAAAATTTGGGCCAAAGGGAATACCAAAGCTTCGGTCAGGATGGCGGCCGGCTTTGATATGGACATCAGGGTCGTGCCGCATAAAAGCTTTGGCTCGGCTTTGCAGTATTTTACCGGGTCAAAAGAGCATAATATTGCCACTCGTCGCATTGCCATCAGCCGAGGATTGAAACTTAACGAGTACGGCCTATTCCGAGGTAAAAAACTGGTGGCCGGACAGACGGAGGAGGGGGTTTATAAGGCCTTGGGCATGAAATGGATGGAGCCAGAACTTCGAGAAAACCAAGGAGAGATTGAGGCGGCTTTGGAAAACAAACTGCCAAAAATTATTGGCTACCAAAATATTCAAGGAAACTTGCATTGCCATTCCGACTGGAGCGATGGGAAACAGACAATTAAAGAAATGGCTGTGGCGGCCAAGGCTTTGGGGCATGAATACTTGGGCATCAGCGACCACGCAAAACTGCCAATAGCCAACGGGTTAAACGAAAAAAGATTTATAAGGCAGATGGGAGAGATAGATAAGTTAAATAAAAAGATAACAGGGATCAAACTTTTAAAAGGAGCCGAAGTGAACATTCTGGAAAACGGTTCATTGGACATAAAAGACGAAGTTCTAAAGAAGTTTGATTATGTTATAGCTGGTGTTCATTCTAGGTTTAAAATGGGGAAAGAACAGATGACTGAAAGAATCGTTAAAGCTATGGAGAATCCGTACGTTAATATCATCGCCCATCTTACCGGTCGGAAAATAGGCGAGCGCGATGAGTCGCAGATTGATCTCGATAAAATTTTAAGAGCGGCCAAAGAATACAATGTTATCTTAGAGATAAACGCCCAGCCAATAAGATTGGACTTGAAAGATGTTAATATCAGAAAAGCGAAAGAAGCCGGGGTTAAAATGATAATTAATACGGATGCCCATAATAAAAACCACTTGAAGTTTATGGAATTCGGCATTGCCCAAGCCCGAAGAGGTTGGGCCGAGAAAAAAGACATCATCAACTGTTACCATTTGAAACAATTGTTAAAGTTTTTAAAATGAAAACAATTATTAGAAAGGCGAAAATCAGCGACGCTGTGAAAATCAAGAAAATGATTGATTTTTACGCCAAAAGAGAAATTATGATGTTCCGGCCGATTTACATGATTTATAGCAACATCAGGGATTATTTGGTGGCCGTGGTCAATAAAAAGATTGTCGGCTGTTGCGCTTTGCATATTTTAGGCAAAGAATACCGGCCCGGAAGTCGTGAATCTGTTTTGGCCGAGATCAAGTCATTGGCTATTTTAGAAAAATATCAAGGAAAACGCATCGGTACTAGGCTTGTCAGAAAATGCATTAGAGAAGCAAAAAAGATGGAGATGAATAAAATATTCACCTTGACGGTTGAAGAAAACAGGGAATTTTTCCAGAAGTTGGGGTTCAAAGAAATAAAAAAAACAGATTTACCCCAAAAGATCTGGCAGGAATGCGCCGATTGCCCCCGTTTCCCCTCGGAGTGCAACGAAATACCATTGATTTTGAGAATTTAATATTATGCCTTTAGAAAAATCGGCTGGTGCCGTCATTTTTAGGAAAGAAGGAGGTAAAATATATTATCTTCTTTTACATTATCCAACTGGTTCCAGAACCGCCAAAGATTATTGGGATTTTCCTAAGGGCCATATTGAGAAAGGCGAAAAGCCAGAAGCCACCGTCAGCCGGGAAGTAGCGGAAGAAACTGGTTTAGCCGACATCAAATTTGTTGACGGGTTTAAAGAATGGATAAAATATTTTTTTAAAGATAAAGGTAAAATCGTTTTTAAAACAGTTATTTTTTATTTAGCGGAAACAAAAAACAATAATATTAAAGTTTCTTCTGAACATATTGGCTATCAGTGGCTTCCTTACCAGGAAGCTTTAAACCAGCTGAATTTTCAAAACGCCAAAGCAATTCTCAAAAAAGCTAATGACTATCTTTCAAAAAAAAGTGCATGAAGCCGTCAAGAAAATCCCTAGGGGGAAAGTTTTAAGTTATAAGCAAGTAGCTAGATTGGCGGGTAAACCCAAGGCCTGGCGGGCAGTTGGTAATATTCTAAATAAAAATCGAGACGTTAAAATTCCCTGCCACAGAGTGATAAAATCTTACGGTAAGGTTGGCGGTTATAGATACGGGCCAAAAAGAAAAACCTCTTTACTTAAGAAAGAAGGTATGATAATAAAAAATGATACTGTAGTTGTTTAACAAAATAAAAATATAGAAAGGAGAAAACGATATGGCTGGATTTTTTGCTTTAAGTGTCGATCCCGGAAAATATAAAGGTGATTTCTCAAAAGAACTGTTTTGGCAAACATTTTACCAGCAGCACCTAGGCCAAGGATATGCTGGATTGTCGACCTATAACGGCGGAAAAATTAACATTCGTACGCATCGGGGGCTTTTCAGGACTACCTTTAGTGAAGATTTGAACGGTTTGGATGGGACAGAAGGGATTGGTTATTGTGGCGATACCAGGGAACCGATTCTGGTGGATTCGAAGCTGGGTCAGTTTGCCGCCTGTTTTACAGGCAACATCATAAACCACGATGATTTAGTGGAAAGGTTTAAAACTTTCGGTCATTCTTTCGCTTGGGAAGGGGTCGACATTGAGCTGATCGTCAAACTGATATCCCAAGGAGAAGGCTTTATCGACGGCGTTAAAAGAATGAATAATGAGGTTGATGGAGCTTACTCTTTGTCGATTCTGACGCCCAATGGGGTTTATGTCATTTGCGATCCCAGTGGTCGCTGGCCGTTAGTCGTCGGCGAAAAAACAGGAGCTGTAGCGGTAGCTACCGATCCGTGCGGTTTCAGCAACTTTGATTTCAGTCTCAAAAGAGACCTGGAACCGGGTGAAATTGTTTTGCTTAAAAATGGTCGTCTGGAGTTTCAGGATAAAATACCGAACGGTAAGATTCAGGTTTGCACTTTCGTTTGGGTTTACACCAATTATCCCAACGCAGTATTCAAAGGTGTGCCCGTTTCGGTAGTGCGCAAGAAATTAGGAGCCGTTCTGGCGCGCCGCGACATAAAAAAAGGTTTCACCCCGGACATAGTCGCTCCGGTGCCAGATTCTGGCAGGCATTGCGCCATAGGCTACCATCAGGAGTTTTGCCGGCAGAGAGATGCAGAAAAAGTAAAAAAGATACCACTTTACGATGAGATTCTGATAAGATACAGATTTTCCGGCCGGAGTTACGACCAGCCGACCCAATTAGCAAGAGATATAGAGGCTCATATCAAGCAGTTGAAAAGCGGCGAAGATTATACGGGCAAGAAAGTGGTAATATGCGACGACTCTATTAGAAGAGGCACCCAAACCGAAAAAAATCTAGTGCCGAAACTTAGATCGTTGGGCATTAAAGAAATCCATTTCAGAATTTCTAACCCAGATTCGCTTTCTTACTGCCCTTGGGGGAAGACGGTCAAAAAAGGAGAACTTTTAGCCTATCGGATTCCTTCAACTCAAGAAAGGATTAAATTCCTAGGAATCGAAAGCTTGGAGCATCCGACGACTCAAGAATTGGCTGGGGCTATAGGTTTACCCCTCGAAACACTCTGCGTTGATTGCGATTTACCATCTACTGAATAAATAAAAGACCACCTCTTTTGAGGTGGTTTTATATTTTACGTATTCAAAATTAACTTTTAGCTTTCTCAGTTATCTTTTTAAAAATATCAGGATGATTTTGAGCCAGTCCAGCCAAAATCTTTCTGTCGAGTCCAATTTTGTTTTTCTTCAAAGCGGCGATGAAACGACTGTAAGAAATGCCCTGTTCTCGGCAAGCGGCATTAATCTGGGTCTGCCAGAGTTGTCTCTTATCTCTTTTTTTAGTTCTCCTATCCCGATAAGCATAGTGCCAGGCGTGACGCATGGCGTCCTTGGCCAGTTTGTATTTTCTTTTCCTACCCCAACGAAAACCCTTGGCATGTTTTAACAGATGCTTGCGGTGCTTGCGGGCAGCTTTTCCTCGTTTGACTCTAACCATACTAACTTAAAAGCAACCTTTTAATTTTCTTGGTTTCAGACTTGGAAACTTCAACCCACTTTCGGCCGGCCCTCCGTCTTTTGCCGGACTTCTTGGCCCGGCTGTGGTCCTGGCCGGTCATCCTTCTTAAAATCTTGCCGCTGCGGGTAATTTTGAAACGTTTGGCGATTGATTTGCGTGTTTTCATTGTTTGGCGATTATCATGCTAAATCCCCTTGGTTCTCTTTTTAGCTCCCTTTCCACCTTGTAGGGAATAAGAGGTTGGAGAACCTCAAGAAATTTATTTATTTTCTCTCGGGCGAAATTGCCCAAGGCTTTTTCCCGGCCCCGCAGAATCATTTCCAGCCTGACCTTGTCGCCCTCTTTCAGAAATTTTTCGGCCTGCTTGGCTCTGGTTTCCATATCGTGCTGGGAGATATTGAAGCCCAGTCTGATTCCTTTCAACTCGCCGGATTTCTGCTTTTTGGTCGCCTGTTTTTCTTTCTTTTTCTCCTGGTACAGATATTTACCGTAATCCATTATCTTGCAGACCGGCGGGGTAACTTTTTCGGTAACCTGGATTAAATCTAAACGGCGCTCCTCAGCCTCTTGGAGCGCTTTTTCCAAACCCATAACTCCCAGTTGCTTCCCGGTTTCGTCAACCACTCTGACTTCCCTGTCTCTTATTTGTCTGTTGATTAATGGTTTTTTCAAATGTGGAGATGGTGGGGGCGAACCCACGTCTGAAAAGTTTTCCTAAAATATTCTACAAGCTTAGTCCAGTTTTAGTAAGATATAGAATTGAAACCGGACAAAATATCTATACCTTTGATCCGTTATTGTTTCGACAGTTCTCTTAGATCAGAAGGACTGCCTATCTCGCTGAATATAACACCTGATTTTGCCTAGCGAGAATCAACAAGTCAGATGGCATTAAGCGTAAGCTAATGCGGGTTGTTTGAATAACTTGGCAGTTATTCTTGGTTTGCTTGCCTATTTTAGTCCACTTCTCATCGAAACTTGTCATCCCCGTGTTTTCAATTCTCTCTCAATTTCCCTGGCGGTTTCTCTCTTTTTGATCAGTTCTTTTTTATCGGCCTTCTGCCGTCCTCGGCCTACGCCGAACTCTAATTTTATTTTACCTTTCTTAGTATACACCCTCAGCGGGACCAAAGTCAAGTGTTTCTGTTCGGCTTTGCCGATAAGATACTTGATTTCCGACTTTTTCAGCAGGAGCTTTCTCGGCCGCACCGGCTCGTAGGGAGTTTGCAGGTTTTTTGGCTGGTAAGGGGGCACATTGGCATTGATTAAAAAAGCTTCACCACCCCTTAAAACAACGTAAGCGCCGGCCAAGTTAATTCTGCCCGATTTGATTGATTTGACTTCCTGGCCGGTCAAGACCAAGCCGGCCTCAAACTTCTCGATAATTTCATAGGCGAAGCGGGCTTTTTTGTTTTCTGATAATATTTTCATCACTTTCATTTTAAGCTAAAATAAGATAAACTAAAAGCATGCTGAGGCAGGAAATCCTTAAACTAATTCAAAAAGCGACCGGACAATCTCCGGCCGAAATTCGGCTGGAGAGTCATGAAAAAGCAAATTACGGCGACTATTCAACCAATATCGCCCTGCAAATTAAAAAGCCGGCCGCTGAGATAGTCAAAAACCTTAAGTCTGATTTATTTGAGAAAGTTGAGATAGCCGGGTCCGGTTTTATTAATTTTTTCCTTTCCAAAGAATACTTACAGAAACAAGTTGGAGAAATCTTGAAAAAGAAAGAAAAGTTCGGCCAGCTTAATATCGGCCGAGGAAAAAAGATAAATATTGAATTCATCTGCGCCAATCCCACCGGCCAGCTGCATATCGGCCACGGAAGAGGAGCTTTTTTCGGCCAAACTCTGGCTAATGTTTTTGAAAAAGCCGGGTTTGACGTTTCCCGCCAGCATTACGCTAATGACGCCAAAAACAGTTCCCAGATTAGAGCCTTGGGCGAGACCGCTTTAGGTAAGGGGAGGATTTACTTAAATGAATATCTGGAGGGAAAGATCAAGGGATTGAAATTCAACAAATGTAAAAATGAAAGAGAGGCCGGCGTATTATTAGCTAAAGAAGTACAGAAAGACATTAAGAACTTCATTGAAAAGAAACTGAATATTAAGTTTGATTTCTGGATTTCAGAAGAAAAGGATTTATATCAAACTGGCAAAATAGATAAGATATATAGTTTTTTGAAAAAGAAAGGCTTGGTTTACGAAAAAGACAATGCCCAATGGCTGAAAACATCCAAGTATGGGGACGTTAAAGATTGGGTAGTGGTCAGGGAAACCGGCGCTTTTACTTATTTACTTCCTGACATTGCCTACCATAAAGACAGGTTTGATAAGAAATATGACAAAATCATCAACATATGGGGAGCTGATCACCAGGGCCATGTCAGCAAAATAAAAGCCGTGGCCAAAATCTTGGGCTATCAGGGAGAACTTGTAATTTTAATAACCCAGGTCGTCAGACTGAAAGGAGAAAAAATGTCCAAGAGAGCAGGCAAGGTGGTAACCCTGGAGTGGCTGGTGGATGAGGCAGGCCTGGATGCGGTGAAGTTCCTTTATTTAATGAAGTCTTCGGACACCCACATGGAGTTTGACTTGGATTTGGCCAAAACTCAGTCAGAAAAGAATCCGGTCTATTATGTCCAATACGCCCATGCCCGCATTTGTAGTATTTTACGTAAAGCCAAAGTAAAAGAGAACAAGTCTCAGTTGAATCTGTTAAAACATTCAAGCGAACTAAAACTCATTAAGCAATTAGTCAGGTTTCCAGAGATTGTTGAAGATATTGCTAGCGATTACCAGGTGCAGCGCTTGCCCCAATACGCTGCGGATTTAGCTACAGCTTTCCACCAGTTTTATCGTGACTGCCGGGTTATTTCCGAAGATAAAAATTTGACCCAAGCCCGACTAGCTTTAGTTTTAGCCACTAAAACCGTTTTGAAAAACACTTTATCTTTAATGGGTATTTCTGCCCCGGAAAAAATGTAATTTATGGAAGTTAATTTTCCGAAACTAGAAGAGAAGATATTAAAATATTGGAAAGACGCTGGAATTTTTAAGAAGAGCATAAAACAACGGGCCAAAGCTCGCAATTTTGTGTTTTACGAGGGACCCCCGACCGCCAATGCCAAAGCCGGCATCCATCACATTCTGGCCAGGGTTTTCAAGGATATTGTCTGCCGCTACAAAACCATGCAGGGTTTCAGGGTGCTGAGAAAAGCCGGCTGGGACACTCACGGCTTACCAGTGGAGTTGGAAATTGAGAAAAAACTGGGGCTCAAGAGCAAAAAAGACATTGAAAAATACGGCATAGCTGCATTCAATAAAAAATGCAAAGAATCAGTCTGGCTTTACAAGCAGGACTGGGAGAAACTGACCGAAAGGATCGGTTTTTGGCTGGATATGGAGCATCCTTACATTACCTATAATAACGACTACATAGAGACTTTATGGTGGATTATCAAACAGCTCCACCAAAAAGGGCTTTTATATCAAGATTACAAAGTGGTGCCTTATTGTCCTAGGTGTGGCACTTCTCTGTCTTCGCACGAGGTTGCCTTGGGATACGAAAATATTAAAGAGACTTCGGTCTATGTTAAATTCAAGATAAAACCCAATACTTATCTGTTGGTTTGGACGACCACGCCCTGGACTTTGCCGGGTAACGTGGCTGTGGCCGTCAATCCCAAATTCACTTACGTTAAAGTCAAAGTCGGCGCAGAAATGTTGATTCTAGCCAAAGAAAGGCTGGCTGTTTTGGGCGAAGGATGCAAAATCATTGAACAGTTCAAAGGAAGTAAGTTGTTAGGCTTAAAATATGAACCGTTGTTCAAATTCGCCAAACCGGATAAAAAAGCCTGGTTTGTCGTGGGTGGCGACTTCGTTTCCTTGGAAGAGGGAACCGGTTTAGTTCATCTGGCGCCGGCTTTTGGCGAAGACGATATGCAGGTGGCAAAAAAGAACAACTTGCCGGTCTTATTAAATGTTGACGAAACAGGCAGATTCAAAAAAGAGGTTAAAAACTGGGCCGGCAAATGGGTTAAAGACGTTGACCCTTTAATTATAGCTGACTTGGGAAAAAGAGGTTTGCTTTACAAGGAAGAGCTTTACGCCCACGATTATCCTTTTTGCTGGCGCTGTCATTCGCCTCTGCTCTATTACGCCAAAGAGAGCTGGTTTATCAACATGCAGAAAGTTAAAAAACAGCTGATTGCCAATAACCAAAAAATTAACTGGGTGCCGGCTCATTTAAAGGAAGGCAGGTTCGGCGAATGGCTGAAAAAATTGAAAGACTGGGCTTTCTCCCGCGAACGGTATTGGGGTACGCCTTTGCCTATCTGGCAGTGCCAGAAATGCGATCATCGGGAAGTTATCGGTGGTAAGCAGGATTTACTTTCTCAGAAATTTACCGGTAATAAATATTTCTTCTTGAGACACGGAGAGTCTTTAATTAATATAAAGAAACTTTCTAGTTGTTGGCCAGAAAAGATCCATTCGCCTTTAACAAAAAAAGGCGAATTACAAATTAAACGAGCAGCCCAAAAACTAAGAAAAGAAAAAATTGATTTGATTTTTTCTTCAGATCTTCTAAGAACAAAACAAACCGCAGAAATCATTAGGAAGGAACTAGGATTGAAATTAAAACTCGATAGACGGCTTAGAGATATCGGTGTCGGTATTTTTAACGAAAAACCATTAAAAGATATTGGTAAATTTTGGAATAAAGGAAAAAAGTTGACTCCTTTAGAACATTATTCAATAAGATTTCAAATAGCGCCACCCAAAGGAGAAAATTATATTGAGATACAAAAAAGAATGTATGATTTTGTCAGAGAAATAGATAGAAAATATCAGGGTAAGAATATTTTGATTATCAGCCATAAGCGGCCGATTACCTTACTAGAGAAGCTAACTAATGGGTATAGTACGGA
Source organism: uncultured Candidatus Saccharibacteria bacterium (assembly GCA_964568775.1). Taxonomy (GTDB): domain Bacteria; phylum Patescibacteriota; class Minisyncoccia; order Minisyncoccales; family MHMH01; genus CAZMQW01. Next base: position 52,811 of record CAZMQW010000002.1, on the reverse strand, counting down.
AAAATTCGTTGAAATTATTACTAGAGATAAAGAAATAAAAACAGGAGAACCAAGAAAGCTAGAGCTTAAAATTTTACCGTATAACGAAAACATGGAACTAGATTTTCACCGGCCCTACATTGATCAAGTGAAGTTCAAATGTCCTAAATGTTCTGGTTCGATGAAAAGAGTGCCCGAAGTTATTGACTGCTGGTTTGACTCGGGGGCCATGCCCTTTGCCCAAGATCATTATCCTTTTGAAAAGAATATTCAGTTTCCGGCCGACTATATTTCCGAAGCGATTGACCAGACCAGAGGCTGGTTTTATACCCTGCTGGCTGTATCAACTCTGCTGGGCCGTGGCACTCCTTACAAGAACGTCATTTCCCTGGGCCATGTTTTGGACGAAAAAGGAGAAAAAATGTCCAAGTCAAAGGGCAACGTGTTTGACCCTTGGTATATTGTTGAAAAATACGGGGCAGACACCGCCCGCTGGTATTTTTACACTGTTAACCAGCCCGGCGACGTTAAGCTTTTTGCCGAGAAAGATTTGGCCGAAGCCCTAAAGAAATTCATTCTGACTTATTGGAACAGCTATTTGTTTTTTGAAACTTACGGCCAAAAGAAAGCAACCTTTAAATCCCAGCACATTCTGGACAAATGGGTTGTTTCTAAATTAAATGAACTGATTCAGATAGTTGCCAACAAACTAGACAAATACGACGTGACCGGCGCGGCCCGGGCAATTGAAGGTTTTGTTATTAACGATCTTTCTTTGTGGTACATTAGAAGAGCCCGCCGCAGGTTCCAGAAGCCCAAAACAACAAAAGAGCTATGGGAGGCTTCGGGCACTTTGAGTCATGTTTTATCAACCTTAAGCAAGCTGACCGCACCATTTGTACCGTTTTTAAGCGAAAGGATTTTCCAGGACTTAACCAAAAAACCAAGCTGTCATCTGGCAGATTGGCCGAAAGCAGACAAAAGATTAATCAGTCAATTGTTAAACCGGAGAATGGAAAAAGCGAGGGATATAGTAACAACAGCTCTAGCAGCCCGGGCCAAAGCCGGCATCAAAGTCCGTCAGCCGCTGCCGTGTTTACAAATCAGGGAAAAACTTGACCGAGAGTTGGTTGGACTGGTTAAAGAGGAAATCAACGTTAAAAAGATTACGTTCGGCAAAAGCTTTAAACTGGAAACCAAGATCACGCCTGAGTTGAGAGAGGAGGGAATGGTCAGAGAGGTTATCCGCCAAATCCAAGAGATGAGAAAAAAGGCCGGCCTCAAACCAAAAGACAAGATTTTGGTCAGATATTCTGGTGATGACGAATTGAACAAGATTTTAATTAGAAATAAGAAATTTATCCTTAAAGAAGCCAAAGTCAAAGACTTGATGGCCGGCGACAAGCCAAAACAAGTGTTTGACGTTGAGCGCGAACTAAAGGTCGACCAAAAAACAATCTGGTTAGCAATTAAAAAACTTTAAGTTTATGGCTTTCCCATTTTTTAGAAGACCTTCTCCGAAACCGGGACCAGTATTAAGGCCAGTTTCTAGCAAACCGGCAACCCAACCAAAACCAACCCCTAAGCCCGGTATTTTGGGAGAAAAGGGCTATCGTTCTTTCGTCCAAATGAGAGAGTCCGCTAGAAAAGCTCCGTATAAAAGTTACTCTAAGTTAAGCGCAAAAAAACTTGGCAAACAGCAACGGGTAGACCTTATTAATAAGTGGCGGACCGAATCAAAGCGGTCCCACGGCCTTTCAACGACAGATTTCAGCAGGCTGATAAATAAAAAGAAAAAAGAAATGGCCTGGGCATCTCCCACTAAGAAAAAGGAATTAAGGGTTGAAATTGAAACCATGGAAGCTATGAAAAAAGGATTTTAGGCCGATGGCCATCCATTACCGTGCTCAAGGTTTTATTATTAAAAAAACTGATCGGGGAGAGGCCAATCAGCTGTTTACAATTTATACTCAGGATTTCGGCAAGCTGGAGATTTTAGGCAAAGCCATCAGGAAAATCAAATCAAAACTGAGGGGTGGCACTGAACTGTTTTATCTGTCAGAGGTTGAGTTTATCCAGGGCAAAGCCCACAAAACTTTGACCGACGCCATTTTGATTGATAGCTTTCCGAGAATCAGGCAAGATTTAGCCAGACTGAAAATCGCCCATCAAATCGCCGAAACTTTTGATAACTTGATTGTCAAAGAGGAAAAAGACGATCAGATCTGGCAACTACTCAAGGAAGTGTTTGACAGGCTGGGTTCGTTGAAAAAACCAGAAATAGTTTATTATTATTTTTTTTGGCACTTGGTTTCCATTCTTGGGTACGCACCGGAAATCCACGGTTGTTCCATCGGGAGCAAGAAGATTGATTGCGACGTTGCCAAGATTTTAAAGGTTATTTTTAAAAAAGACTGGTCGATTCTCTCAAGGCTGAAGCTTGAATCCAACCACCTTAAATTATTAAAAGACGTTTCTCAATGGTATAATGAAAACATATGACGATAAACAAACTTATTAAAAATAGACCCGTTTTAATTATTATTGTCGCCGCCGTGATTATCGGAGCGGTCGGCTTTTGGTATTACCAAAGGAATATTTATTCCAAAGAGATCCTGAAACTGGAAATTCTTGGTCCCGACCAGGCTGAATTGGGCCAGGAGATTGAGTACACGGTCAAATATAAAAATAACGGCAATGTTAGACTGGAGGATCCCCGCCTGGTTTTTGAGCGTCCAGAATATTCCCTGGTCGACGAGGGAGAATCTTTGAGGCAGGAAATACTTTTGGAAGACATTTACCCCGGCCAGGAGCAGACTTTCACTTTTAAAGCCAGATTGCTTGGCAAGGAAGGCGAAATCAAAGCAGCCAAGGCCTGGCTGAACTACCAGCCCAAAAGCCTCAAAGCCCGCTACGAGTCGGAAACTTCCCGTTCCACCCAAATCACTTCAGTCCCTTTGACCTTGGAGTTTGATTTGCCTTCTAAAATTGATTCGGGCAAAGAAATCAGTTTTAAGTTAAATTATTTTTCCAACGCCAATTACCCGCTTTCCAATTTAGGCATTAAGGTTGAATACCCTTCTGATTTCGAATTCCAAAGTTCTAAGCCTCAGGCTTTAGAAGAAACAGATTGGGAGATCGGCCTTTTAAACAAGGCCGAGGGCGGCCGCATTGAGATAGCCGGCAACCTAAGAGGAGAAATCGGCGAGCAGAAACAGTTTAAAGCTCAATTAGGCTCCTGGCAGGACGGAGAATTCGTTTTATTGAAAGAGACAATTCGGGCGGTTCAAATAATTACTCCTTCTCTGCATATTTCTCAGCAAATAAACAACAGTCCCCAATACGTTGCTAGCCCCGGTGACACCCTGCACTACGAAATTTTCTTCAAGAATATTGGCAACGACGTTTTCACCAATTTGTTTTTGGTGGCCACCCTGGAGGGAAACATATTTGATTTCCAGAGCCTGAAAGCGCCTTTGGGCGACTTTGAATCGGGCGACAATTCGATAATCTTTGACTGGCGCAGGGTTTCCAGCCTCCAGTTTCTGGACGTAGGAGAGGAAGGTAAGATTGAATTCTGGATCGAACTCAAAGATGATTGGCCGATGCAGAGCCTTAACGACAAGAATTTGGTTTTGAGGGACAAAGTGTTTCTTTCACAGGCCCAACAGGAATTTACCACCAAAGTCAATTCAAAACTGGAGATAATCCAGAAAGGCTATTACGAAGACGAGGTTTTCGGCAACACCGGCCCCGTTCCTCCCCGGGTGGGCCAGACAACGACCTATACCATTATCTGGCAGGCCAACAATTATTATAATGATGTTAAAAATATAAGGGTGAAAGCAACCTTGAGCAGCCAGGCCAGGCTGACGGGCAATATTTTTCCCGAAGGTTCAAGGTTGACGTTTGACTCGGGTTCCCGAGAGGTTGTTTGGGAATTGGAAAATTTGGATGCTGGCAAGGGCGTTTTGACGCCTGGCCCTTCGGTCGCTTTCCAGGTCGCTTTTACTCCCTCAGTTTTCCAGCAAGGAACTACCCCCCAAATTATCGGCGAAGCTGAAATCAGCGGTGAAGACGAATTCACCGGGTTGATTGTCCGGGGCGAAGACCCGGCCATCAACACTACCTTGCCGGACGATGAAACAGTTTCCTTTTCAGAAGGAATTATCCAGTAAACTTTATGGATGATTTAATGCAAAAAATAGTATCTCTAGCCAAAAGAAGAGGATTTGTTTTCCCTTCCTCGGAAATCTACGGCGGTTTCGGGTCGTGCTACGACTTCGGCCCTTTGGGCGTGGAAATGAAAAACAACATTAAAAAAGCCTGGTGGGGAGAGATGACCAGAAAACAAAACAATATTGTCGGACTGGATGCAGCCATTTTGATGTCGCCGAAAGTCTGGCAGGCTTCGGGCCATTTGACGGCTGGGTTTGCCGACGAATTGGTCGAGTGCAGTAAATGCCACAAGCGATTCAAGTCAGACGATGTCAAAAACAAATGCCCCAAATGCGGGGGTAGTTTGGCCAAACCGAGAAAATTCAACCTAATGATGAAAACTTTCGTCGGTTCGGTGGAGGATGAGACGTCCGAAACTTTTTTGAGGGCGGAGACCTGCCAGGGAATTTACGTCAATTTCGAAAACGTGCTCAACTCAATGAGGCTTAAAATTCCTTTCGGCATTGCCCAAATCGGCAAAGCTTTCAGAAACGAAATAACGCCCGGCAATTTTATCTACCGGACGCGCGAATTTGAGCAAATGGAAATGCAATGGTTCTGTTCTCCCCAGCAGGCCGACAAATTCTTTAATTATTGGAAACAGCAGAGAATGAAATGGTATTTAAGTTTGGGTATCAAAAAAACCAACCTGAGAGCCAGGGAAATTCCGATTAGGGAAAGAGCTCACTACGCTCGGCGGCAGGTGGACATCGAATACAAGTTTCCTTTTGGCTGGCAGGAAATAGAAGGAGTGCACAACCGGGGAGATTATGATTTGTCCAACCACGCCAAACATTCCGGCCAAGACTTCAAGTACGAAGGCTACATTCCCTACATTATCGAGACTTCGGGCGGAGCCGATCGTTCTTTCCTGGCTTTCTTGGTTGACGCTTATGGTGAAGTTAAGGGTGGCCGGACCAAAACGACCGAGGCTACCAAAGAAACGGAAATTTTATTGAAACTTTACAAAACCTTAGCGCCGATAAAAATCGCTGTTCTGCCTTTGGTCAAGAATAAGCCGGCGATAGTCAAAAAAGCCAAAGAAGTTTATAAACTATTGAAGCCTTATTTTACGGTTCAGTACGACGAGGTCGGTTCGATCGGCCGCCGCTATCGTCGGCAGGACGAAATCGGCACACTTTATGCTCTAACGATTGACTTCGACAGTTTAAAGAAGAATGATTTGACTTTGAGAGACAGGGACACTATGAAACAAAAAAGAGTTAAAATTAAAGATTTAATTCCGTGTTTAAAAAAACAACTCTACCCAACGGCTTAAGAATTATTACCGTTCCGCAAAAAGGTACCCAGGCTGTGACGGTTTTGGTTTTGGTGGGCACCGGCTCCAAATACGAAACAAAGGAGATTTCAGGCATCTCCCATTTCTTAGAGCACATGTTTTTCAAAGGCACCAAGAAAAGGCCAGATAAACTGGAAATAGCCGAAACCTTGGATAAGATCGGGGGCATTTATAATGCTTTTACCGGCGAAGACTATACCGGCTATTTTGCTAAAGTGGCGGCTGGCCAGTTTGATTTGGCTTTGGATTGGGTTTCCGATATTTTTCTGAACAGCATTTTGCCGGAAAAAGAAGCTCAGAAGGAGAAAGGCGTGATTATTGAGGAAATAAATATGATCAACGACAATCCCATGGCCTTTGTGGAGATTTTATGGATGAAGCTTCTTTACGGCGACCAGCCGGCCGGCTGGGATATTGCCGGGACTAAAAAGAGTGTCAGCCGAATCAACCGCCAGAAATTGCTCCAATATATGAAAAACCAGTACGTGGCCTCGAACACCATTGTTTGTTTGGCTGGCAACATTAAGGCCTCTCAAGTCGTTGCTAAAACCAAAAAGATCTTCGTCTCTATCGGCGCCAGCCCTTATCTTAAAAAACCAAAAGTCATTGAACGGCAGACTTTGCCCGAGTGTCTGATCCATGAGAGAAAGACCGACCAGACCCATCTTTGTTTGGGCGGCCGCTCTTACAATCTTTTTCAGACGCAAAGATATGCCCAGGAAGTTTTGGGAGTTATTCTGGGCGGGATGATGAGTTCCAGATTATTTATGGAGGTGAGAGAGAAACTAGGTTTGGCTTATTACGTTAAAACCGAGACTAATGCCAATCCTGACACAGGCTTTTTAATGACCCGGGCCGGAGTTGACAACAAGAACGTTGAAAAAGCAATCACTACCATTTTGAAAGAATACAAAAAAATTTCTCAGAAAACAGTGCCCCCGGCCGAACTGAAAAAAGCCAAAGACTACATCAAAGGAAAAATGGCTTTGCTTTTGGAGTCTTCCGACGCTTTGGCTTCTTTTTACGGCGAGCAGGAGCTTTTTAAAAGAGAGATATTAACCCCCAAGGAAATCTATGCTAAAATTGATAAAGTTTCGGGGGGTGATATTTTGAGAGTTGCCCGGGACATTTTCCAACCAAAGAAACTGAACTTGGCTTTAATCGGCCCGTTTAAAGACAAAAGCAAATTCGAGAAATTATTAAGAAAATAAGGCTTATCATAATATGAATTCAAGGGTTTTAGATATTTCCTGGGGGACGATTTTGAAGATAACGGTCGCTTTTTTCTCCCTTTACTTCCTCTATTTACTGAGAGATATTTTGGTTTGGGTTATTTTCGGCTTGATCCTGTCTGTTTTATTCAACCCGGCCATTGATTTCCTCAGCCGCAAATACTTTCCCCGGGTTCTGGCCACTATCTTGATTTACGTGGTTATTTTCGGCATCCTGGGATTCATGATTTATTCAACCGCTCCCATTTTCGTTTCCGAAATAAACCAATTCTCCCAGGTGTTCCCCGAATACTTTGAAAGAGTATCGCCTTTATTGAAGGGCTTGGGTATTGAGGCTTTTGAAAGTTTTGAAAGCTTCAGCCAGACGTTTGAACAGGGATTGACCCAGGCTTCGTCAAATATTTTCAGCGCGGTCGGAGCTATTTTCGGGGGCATCTTTTCAACTATTACCATTTTCGCCATTGCCCTTTTCCTGTCGTTGGAGGAAAAAGGCATTGATAAGATAATCGGCATACTTTCCCCTAAAAAATACGAGGCTTTCGCCTTGAGTCTTTGGGCCAGGTCGCAGAAGAAGGTTGGCGGCTGGTTCGGCGCCAGGGTTTTATGCTGCTTATTTGTGGGACTCACGACTTTCGCCACCTGTTACGTTTTGAATATTAAGTACGCGATGTCTTTCGGTTTTTTGGCCGGCGTTCTGAATATTATTCCGATTATCGGTCCGGTTGTCACCGGCATCTTTGTCGTTATTCTGGTCGCTTTGACTTCCTGGACAAAAGCCCTTTTCTTTTTGATCGCTTTCCTGATTATCCAACAGATAGAAGGCAATATTCTCAACCCGGTTTTGACAAAAAAATTCATCGGCCTGCCGCCGGTTCTGGTTTTGGTGGCGGTAATGGCCGGAGCGAAATTATGGGGGATGATGGGAGCCTTACTGGCTATTCCGATTGCCGGCATTATGTTTGAGTTTTTAAGAGACTTACTCAAGCGGAGGAAAGAAGAAAAAGAAAAAGCCCAACTGGTAGCATGAGCACTCTTTATATAGTCGGCACCCCAATCGGGAATCTGGAAGATATTTCCAAAAGAGCCCTCCGGACATTGTCGGAGGTTGATTTAATTTTGTGCGAGGATACCAGAGAGACCAAAAAACTGTTGGACCGTTACGACATTAAAACGCCGACTTTGAGCTACCATCAGCACTCCAAATTGGAAAAAGTTGAATATATCAGCCAGCTTTTGAAAGAAGGAAAAAATCTGGCCCTAGTCTCGGACGCTGGCACGCCGGCTATTTCCGATCCGGGAGGCAAGCTAGTCGCCGAATTAATTGAGAAAGATATTAAAATTGTGCCAGTGCCTGGAGTATGCGCGATGACTGCGGCGGCCTGCATTGCTGGCTTTTCCATGGACAAGTTCGTTTTCTTAGGCTTTCCGCCGGTTAAGAAAAAAAGGAAGAAGTTTTTTGAAGAAGTGGCTGACTCAAAATATCCGGTAATTTTTTACGAATCGCCCCACCGGATAATAAAATCCCTAACTGAGTTAGGGACGATGGATGAGAGATTGCAGATAGTGGTTTGCCGGGAGCTGACTAAGAAATTCGAGACGATTTACCGTGGGACAATAAAAGAGGTTTTAGGAAAACTGAATGAAATCAAGGGCGAATTCGTTGTTATAGTAAAAAGAAAATAGCCAGCCCCACAGTTATAAGCTGGCTGGATACTCCCCAGAAAGCGGGGAGATTTTTATTTTCGCAGAAAGCGTTTATGGCTGCGTGCAGTTTGTCGTGTTTTTTCAGCAGTTGGTTTTTACTGAAAATTAAAGTTAGCATAGTGAAACCGTCAGGCACAATAGCCACCAGAGCAGCGATAAAAAAGAAAGGATTATAGCCAACAATTAAGAAAATAATAAGCAGGCCAAGAAGCATATCTGAGAATACTTTAATGAAGTCCGGCAGAGATTGTTTCCAGCATCTGCTTCGGATATTAGCGATCGAATATTCTTTTTGGGGGAACAAATCTAAAAAATAATGGCTCAAGAAAGCCAGAGAAAGACCGAGAACAGGGTTGGCAACGTTGGAAAAGATGGCGGCGCCGGCTAAAATATGGGGAGTTAAAAGCATTTTAATTTAACGAAAATATGATAAGATGTATTCAGTAATTATTATAACATGAAAAACAAATTTTACGTCACCACCAGTATAGCTTATACCAACGCCCCTCCTCATATCGGGTTTGCTTTGGAATTGGTTCAGGCTGACGTGACCGCCCGTTATCACCGGCTTTTGGGAGAGGATGTTTTCTTTTTGACCGGGACGGACGAGCACGGCCAGAAAGTCGTCAAAGCGGCTAAAAATGCTGGCAAAAGCCCGGCTAAATTTGCCGACGAAATAGCTGGAAAATTCAAAAATCTGACCAAAGTTCTCAATTTGTCTAACGATGATTTTATCAGGACCACTGACAGAAAAAAGCATTGGCCCAACGTCCATAAAGTCTGGGGGGAGCTTCAAAAGAAGGGCGATATCTACAAAAAGAAATACAGAGGTCTTTATTGCGTGGGGTGCGAAGCTTTTATCAAAGAAAAAGATTTGGTTGACGGTCTTTGTCCCAATCACCAGCAGAAGCCGGAAATTGTTGAAGAAGAGAATTATTTCTTCAAACTTTCTAAATATGCTTCCCAGGTTCAAGAAAAGATAGCTAGCGGAGAATTGAGGATTGTCCCGGAAGGAAGGAAAAACGAGATTTTAAGTTTTATCAGCCAGGGAATAGAAGATGTCAGCTGCTCCCGGGCGAAAGAGAATTTGCAGTGGGGAGTGCCCGTATCTCAAGATAACAGCCAGATTATTTATATTTGGTTTGAGGCTTTGATAAATTATCTCTATCCCAAAAAATACTGGCCGGCTGACGTTCATTGCATCGGCAAAGATATTTTTCGTTTCCACGCTTTATTGTGGCCGGCCATGCTTTTGGCGCTCGGTTTCAAATTGCCAAAAACCATCTTTGTCCACGGCTATCTGACTTCTGGCGGACAGAAAATGTCAAAAAGCCTGGGCAACGTGATTGACCCGTTTGAATTAGTCAAAGAATACGGTGCCGATCCGGTTAGATATTTTCTTTTGCGAGAGATCCCTTCGACCGAGGACGGCGACTTTACTTATAATAAGTTCAAAGAAAGATATAACGGTGATTTGGCCAGTGGGTTGGGTAATTTGGTGGCCAGATTAATAACTTTGGCTAAAAAAGCTAAAATTCAGACGCCGGCCGGCGAGATTAAACAGGAAATTGACAAAATTAGCAGTAGATACAAGGAAGCCTTAAATGAATTTAAATTTAATGAAGCTTTGGCTACGGTTTGGGAATTGATTGGCTTCTGTGATAGATATATTGAAAAAGAAAAACTCTGGGAAACTAAAAACCAGCAGGTTATCGGCAATTTATTATTTGTCGTAAAAGAAATAGTGGGGCTTCTCCAGCCATTTTTGCCCGAAACCTCTAAGAAAATTCTTAAACAACTGAAGGCTAAAAAAAGTAAATCATTATTCCCGAGAATCTAATGTTTATTGATACCCACGCTCATTTGAATTTTAGCGCTTTTAGAGAGGATGCCGACCAGGTCATTCGCCGGTCGCTTGATAATGATGTTTGGCTAATAAACGCTGGTTCACAGTATTCCAGCAGCAAAAGAGCGGTGGAGATAGCCGAAAGATACAAAGAAGGCGTTTATGCTGCTATCGGCCTGCATCCGATTTACGCCCAAGATGGGTTTGACGTTGAGAAATACAAAGAATTAGCCAAGTCAAAGAAAGTGGTAGCTGTCGGCGAGATAGGTTTGGATTATAAGGAAGAATACGTTTCGTTCAAGGAAAAACAAAAGGAAGTCTTCCTAAAACAGCTTGATTTGGCCAAAGAGTTGAACCTGCCGATTATTTTTCACTGTCGGATGGCTCATCAAGATCTTTTGAAAATTATAAATTCTGAACTGAGAGGAGTTATCCATTGTTTTACCGGCACCTGGGAGCAGGCGCAAAAATATCTGGATATGGGATTTTATTTGGGGTTCAACGGAATAATTTTCAAGACTGCTTTAGATGAAATTATTAAAAAGACACCTCTGGGTAGAATTTTAATTGAGACCGATTGTCCGTTTTTAACCCCCCCGCCGAAGCAAGGTAGAAATGAGCCGATTTATGTAAAATACGTGGCCGAAAAGATTGCTAAGCTAAAAGGATTAAGCCATGGAGAGATAGTCCAAATTACCACCAAGAACGCTAGGCAATTATTTGATATTTAAATTAGGTAAATTATGAAAATCGCAATCACCGCAACACACGGCGCTGGGAAAACTGAATTCGCCAAGGCTTTGGCCAAAGCGATAAATGGAAATTACATTCATGATATAGTCAGAGAAGAGGTAATACCTAAAGGAGTTGCTATTAATGAGAACACCCCAGCCGATTTGCAGCTTTGGTTGGCTGCCCAGCAGTGGTTTTTGGAAACTACTACTAAAGAACCTTGGGTAGCGGATAAATGTCTGTATGATTATTTAGTTTACGGAAAGATAGTTATAAAAGATGAAGAGATTATGGCGATGGTTGAAAAATTCATTGAGAGAAATGCTAACTACGACTTTGTTTTTTATCTCCCAGTTGAATTCCCGATGGAGGAAGATGGTTTTAGAAGCAAGGATTTACAGCCGGTTGTTGATGCCACCTACAAGGAATTTTTAGATGAGAAAAATATAAAATATATCACTTTAACGGGTTCGGTTAATGAAAGAGTTGAGCAGGCTTTAAAGCATATAAGGAAGTAAAATATAATTAATTCACGATCAAAATCAGCTTGAGAAAGCTGTTTTTTTATGATAAACTTAGACATAGCTATGACAGATTATAATCCTCAAGCGATTGAATCCAAGTGGCAGAAATATTGGGAAGAAAATAAATTCTACCAAGCTAAAGACGGTGCTTCAAAAAAGCAGTATATTTTGGTTGAATTCCCTTATCCTTCGGGCGATGGTCTTCATGTCGGTCACGTCCGCAGCTATGCGGCTTTGGACGCTATTGTCCGGAAAAAGAGAATGGAAGGATATAATGTTTTATTCCCAATTGGTTGGGATGCATTTGGTCTGCCGACCGAGAACTACGCCTTGAAAACCGGCATTCATCCCCAGGTAGCCACCGAGAAAAATATTAAAATCTTCAAGAAGCAATTAAAATCTTTGGGCCTTTCTTTTGATTGGAATCGTGAAATTAACACCACAGAACCAGGATACTATAAATGGACTCAATGGATTTTCCTAAAACTTTTTGAAAAGGGGCTAGCTTATCAAGCAGAAATGCCGATTAACTGGTGTCCATCCTGTAAGATTGGTTTGGCGAACGAAGAAGTAGTTTCGGGTGATTGCGAGCGCTGCGGTACTCCGGTTGAGAAGAAAGTTTTGAAACAATGGATGATTAAAATTACCGATTATGCCGATAGGCTGATTGGCGATCTTAAAAAATTGGATTATCCCGATAAAGTCAAGGCGCAGCAGATAAATTGGATCGGCAAAAGCTATGGCACTGAGATTGATTTTAAAGTTGAGGGCTTTAAAGACAGTATTAAAGTTTTTACCACGAGAGCCGACACTCTTTTTGGCACGACAGCTATTGTTTTGGCGCCAGAGCATCCTTTAGTTGAGCAATTGGTTATTAAAGAGAATAAAGACAAAGTAGCAAAATATATCAATGACGCTAAAAATAAAAGCGATTTTGAAAGAGAAACAGCTGAAAAAGAAAAAACTGGCATTTTCACCGGAAGTTATTGCTTAAATCCGTTGAGCAATGAGAAGGTGCCGGTTTGGGTCGGCGACTATGTGGTGGCATCTTACGGCGGGGGAGCTGTAATGATGGTGCCAGCCCACGATTACCGCGATTATGATTTTGCCAAAAAGTACGATTTGAGAATTAAGGAAGTTGTTTCCGGTGGCAATATTTCCAAAGATGCTTTTGTTGATTACGGTATTTTGATCAATTCCAATAAGTTTGATGGTCTATCTTCCCAAGAAGCAATTAAAAAAATCACCAAGAGCTTAGAGGGAAAAGGATTGGGCAGGAAAAAACTCCAATACAGATTGCGGGACTGGGTTTTTTCGCGCCAGCACTACTGGGGCGAGCCCATTCCGATTATTCATTGTGAAAAATGCGGGGCAGTAGCCGTACCGGAAAAAGCTTTGCCGGTTGAGTTGCCTTACGTTGAAAAATATCAGCCGACCGCCACTGGCGAGTCGCCCTTGGCTAATATCACCGAATGGGTTAACGTTAAATGTCCCAAATGTAAAGGACCGGCTAAGAGAGAAACCGACACTATGCCCAATTGGGCCGGCTCTAACTGGTATTTCATGCGTTATACCGACCCTCGCAACGATAAATCTTTGGCCGATAAAAAGAAATTAAAATACTGGCTGCCGGTTGATTGGTATAACGGGGGCATGGAGCATACTACTTTGCACCTTTTGTACTCAAGGTTCGTCTACAAATTCCTTTTTGACATTAAAGTAGCGCCAACTCCGGAGCCCTATCAAAGGAGAACCTCTCAGGGCATTGTTTTGGCCGAAGACGGCCGGAAGATGTCCAAGTCTTTCGGCAACGTCATCAACCCCGACGACATTATTAAACAATATGGAGCAGACACCTTAAGAATGTATGAAATGTTTATGGGTCCATTCGACCAGACGATTTCTTGGAGCACCCAGGGAGTCAAAGGAGCCTATCGCTTTTTGGAAAGAGCCTGGAAAGTAGTTTTGGATTGCCAGGGAAATAAAAAAACCAGCCCAGAAGTTTTAAGAGCACTCCACAAGCTTAATAAAAAGATAGACGAAGATATGGCCGCGACAAAGTTTAACACCACTGTCGCTAGCTTCATGGAGTTTATCAACTTGGTTCAGCTAAACAAAAAAGAAACTGGCCGGGAGATAATTGAAAAGTTTTTAATTCTACTTTCTCCCTTTTCTCCCCACCTGGCCGAAGAATTATGGCAAAGACTAGGCCATAAAAAGAGCATCTTTTTGGAAAAATGGCCCCAATACGATAAAAAACTGATCAAAGAAAAAATAACGACCCTAATTATTCAGGTTAACGGCAGGGTTCGGGACAGAATCGAGGTTAAAGCTGGCATCTCCGAGAAAGAGGCCAAAGAATTGACTTTAGCCCGAGAAAAAGTTAAAAAGCACATATTGAATAAAAAAGTGAAAAAGGTGATATTTATCAAAGGGAAACTAATCAATATCGTTGTTTAATTATGTGTGGTATAGTCGGCTACATCGGCAAAAAGAACGCCGTACCTATTTTGCTTGACGGCTTAAGAAGAGAAAGCTACCGGGGATATGACTCCTCGGGCCTTGTTGTTTTGGAAAACAATCAGTTAGTTTGCCTCAAAGCTGTCGGCAAGCTAGAGAACCTGGAAAGTAAATTAGTAGACAACCATTTCAACAGCGCCATCGGCTTGGGCCACGTTCGTTGGGCGACCACCGGCGCCGCCACCGAAGCTAACGCCCATCCCCATTGTGATTGCAAGGGCAATATCTATTTGGTGCACAACGGCATTATTGAAAACTATTCGGAACTCAAAGAAAATCTTATTAAAGAGGGCCACCAGTTTACCTCTGAAACCGATACCGAGGTCATGGCCCATTTGATTGAGAAGCATTTCGAGGGCAACCTGGAAACAGCGGTCAGGAAGGCCTTAAAATTGGTGAAAGGAACTTACGGCATTGTCGTTATTTCCAGAGATGACCCGCAAAAAATCGTGGCCGCCCGCCTGTCTAGTCCTCTTCTAATCGGGACTAACGACGATGAATATATTGTTGCTTCCGACGCCAATGCCATCAGCCCTTATGCCAAAAAAGTAATCAACCTGGACGACAACGAGATCGCCATTATCACCCCCCAGGACTTTTTCATACTGAAAGAAAAGCAGCCCGAAATATTAACAGTCGAGGCGGAAGAAGCTCAGAAAAAAGGCTATCCTCACTTTATGCTCAAAGAAATCATGGAGCAGCCTTTAAGTATTGATAACGCTTTAAAAGGCAGGCTGTTGATAGAGGAAGGCTTGGTCAAGTTGGGAGGATTGGATGTGATTAAAGAAAAACTAAGAGAAGTTGAAAGGTTGAACATCGTTGCCTGCGGTACGGCTTATCACGCTGGCATGGTTGGGGAATATATGCTGGAAGAATACGCCAATTTTCCGGTAGACGTTGATCTGGCTTCCGAGTTCCGCTACCGCAAGTCGGTTCTGGACAAAAAAACAGTTGCCATTTTTATATCCCAATCAGGTGAAACCGCTGACACTCTCTCTGCCTTGAGAGAAGTAAAAGAAAAAGGTATTACAAGTATCGGCATCATCAACACGATTGCCTCTTCCCTAGCCAGGGAAACCGATGTCGGCATTTATAATCACGCTGGACCAGAGATTGGGGTAGCTTCAACCAAAGCCTTTACCTCCCAACTGATTATTTTAGCCCTTTTTACCTTGTTTTTGGGCCGACAAAATCAACTCTCCATGGTGATAGGCCAGCGAATTGCCCGAGAGCTCAAAAGACTTCCCGAATTAGTTAGAGAGGTTTTGAAATTGGACGGGGAAATCAAGAGCTTGGTTGAAAAATACCAAAATTATTCTAATTTCTTTTTCCTTGGCCGCAAATACAACTATCCTATCGCCCTGGAGGGAGCTTTGAAATTGAAAGAGATATCCTATATTCACGCTGAAGGCTATTGTGCGGGAGAGATGAAACACGGGCCGCTGGCTTTGATCGATGAAAATTTCCCCACTTTTGCCATTTGCCCGTCTGATTCGGTTTACGAGAAAGTAGTGGCCAATATGGAAGAGGTTAAGGCCAGGAAGGGTCCGATTATTGCTTTGGCTACTCAGGGAAATGAGGCAATAAAAAAAGTGGCTGACGATGTCATCTATATTCCCAAGACTTTGGAAATGTTAACTCCTATTCTGAGCGTTATACCTTTACAGCTTTTTGCCTATCATATGGGAGTGTTAAGGGGGTGCGATGTTGATAAGCCGAGAAACTTGGCCAAATCAGTCACCGTTGAATAAAATATGAAGAAAATCTTACTCGGTAACGAAGCTATTGTCAGGGGGGCCCTGGAGAGTGGAGTGCAGTTTGTTTCCACTTATCCGGGCACGCCAGCCTCTGAGATCGGCAATACTTTCTTTAAGATAGCTCCCAGGCACGGAGTCTATTTTGAGTTTTCTGTCAACGAGAAAGTCGCCTTGGAAGCTGGTGTAGGTGCTTCTTTTTCAGGGTTAAAAACTCTGGTGGCCATGAAAAACTTTGGTTTGAACGTAGCCTCAGACGCTCTATTGCCTTTTGTCTACACCGGCACCAAGGGCCCGACGGTAATCTTGGTGGCCGATGATCCTTCCTGCCACAGTTCGGCCCAGTCAGAAGAAAACAGTCGGGCTTTTGCTTATTTAGCCCACATACCTATTTTAGAGCCGGCTGATCCCCAGGAATGCAAGGATTTTACCAAGTTGGCCTTTCAGATTTCAGCCAGATACAAAATTCCAGTCATGATCAGGACAACCACCAGAGTATCTCATCAGAAAATGCCGGTGAAGCTTGACACTTTGCCGTTGAAAAAAGCTTCTACTGGCAAATTCATCAAAAACACTGACAAATTCGTTACCATGCCGCCTCGGGTAATGGAGATGAAAAAAGAAATGCTTGATAAAATCAAGCAGATTGGCCAATTGGCTGAGACTGAACGAGGTTCAATATTGGGTAAAAATAGTTCAGTTCCCAATATTGGCATCATTACCTCCGGCGTTTCCTATTTATACGTTAAAGAAGCTTTTAAAGAACTAAAACTTTCTTTGCCGGTTTTAAAACTTAATTTCTTTTATCCTTTACCGGAAAGAAAGATTAAATCATTCATTAAAAATCTGAAGAAGGTTCTGGTAGTTGAAGAATTGGAGCCGTATTTAGAGAGAGAAGTCAAAGTTTTAGCAAAGGAAGTAAACTGCTCTCTTCAAGTTTTCGGCAAGAACCTGCTGCCCGAAGTCGGCGAATTAAAACCGGGCCTGGTAACCTCGGCTTTAGCTAAAATTCTTAACAGGAAATATCGGTTGCCAGAAAAAAAGTTGCCAGTTTTAAAGCGCCGGCCGCAATTCTGCCCCGGTTGCCCTTACTGGTTTGTTTTCAACGGAGTCAAAAAAGCGGTTAACCCCAAAGAGGTAGTGTTCGGCGGCGACATCGGTTGTTACATGCTGGCTGGCACCCCGCCTCTTTTTATTCAGGATTATCTGAGCTGCATGGGTTCTTCAATCGGCATAGCTCACGGCATCAAAAAAGCGACTGGCCAGAAACTGATTGCTTTTATCGGCGATTCAACCTTTTTTCACGCCGGCATACCGCCTTTGATCAACACGGTTTTCAATAAATCCAATCCTTTAGTTATTGTTTTAGACAACCAAACCACGGCTATGACCGGCCATCAGCCCCATCCGGGCATAAAAGGGCTCAAGATAGAAAACATTGTTCGGGCCCTTGGAATTAAGAATCTGAAAATCATTGACCCGGTCGACCAGACTGAATTCATTAAAACGGTTAAAGAATTCGTCAACAAAAAAGAAGTTTCGGTAATTATCGCCAGACATCCATGCAAATTCGTCAAAAAGTAGACCAGTTTAATATCGTCATTGTCGGGGTCGGAGGACAGGGGCTGATTACTCTTTTGCAGATTATCGCCGAAGCTGCTCTGGCTTCTGGGTTTGATGTTAAAACTTCCGAACTCCACGGCCTCAGCCAGCGAGGCGGTTCGGTTGAAGTCCATATCAGATTCGGCAAAGAAATATATTCACCGATGGTGCCTCAAGCTAAAGCCGATTTGGTTATTGCTTTGGAGATGCAGGAGGCTTTGAGGGCGGGCTTTTTTGCCAGCCCGAAAACCACTTTTTTAATAAATCGGTACGCTGTGCCTATACCTCTGCAAAAAACTTTGACCGAAAAACAAATTACAGCTGCGCTCAAAAAGATAACCAAAAAAATAAAAACGGTTGAAGTAAGCGGGGTAACTGCCGGCGTTTATCTTTTGAGTCTGGCTACTTTTGAAAATATGATTCCTCTGCCGCCTGAGGCGGTTGAAGCCGCCATTAAAAAAGTAATTCCCAAGCAGTTTTTAAAGGTAAACCAAAAAACCTTCGCTTTAGCCAAAAAACATGGAAAAAGCTAAAAAAATAGTCTGCTTGGGCGGAGGAACCGGCGTGCCAGTTGTTTTGTCCGGGTTGCAGAAATATCCAGTGAATCTGACCGCTGTGGTGACAATGTTTGACAGCGGCGGCTCCAGCGGTAAGTTGAGAGAGGAATTCGGCGTCCTGCCGATGGGAGACATCAGACAGACACTGGTCGCTCTAGCTAAAGAAAAAGACAAAGCGCGGGAGTTTAATTCCCGCTACGCCGAAGGCGATTTAAAAGGTCACGCCAAGGGCAACATCAGACTAAAAGATTTGGCGGTTGCCAAAGGATTCAGCGAATCAATAAGCATCTGCCAAAAAGAGCTGGGGGTGGAAGAAGATGTCATCCCCGTGACCTTAGATGGTTCAGACATAAAAGTTGAGCTGAAGAACGGCGAAAAACTGGCAGACGAAGAAAGTATTATTGACTGCGCTCATTTATCCGAAACAGGGATTGCCAGGACATATTTGGACCCCGAACCCAAAGAAAATCCCAGAGCAGTGGCGGCGATTAATGAAGCAGATTTAATTGTCATCGGCCCGGGCAAATTCTATACCAGCGTTATTCCCAGTTTTTTAATACCGGGGATCAAGAAAGCCGTCAGAGAAGCTAAAGCCAAGAAAGTTTTTATCTGTAATTTAATGACCCAGGAAGGCAACACCGACGGTTTCTCAGTGGAAGATTTCGTGGCTGAGCTGGAAAAATATATAGGCAAAGACGTTATTGATTACGTCATTTTCAACACCGGAGAATTATCCGGAGAAGCGGCCGCCGAGGTGAAGAAAGTTTTTCCCAAGGCAGAGTTTATAAAATACGGCCAAGATTTACTCGGTAAAGAGAATTTCATCGGCGAAGACGTTTTACGTCAGAACATCCGCGAGTTAAATCCGGCCGACACCATGGTCGAGGGAGCCAATCAAAGAACAATGGTTCTTCACGATCCACAAAAAATAGCCAAAATAATCCTAAAACTATGCCAGCAATAATTTTAGCTGCCGGAGAAAGTTCCCGTTTCTGGCCTTTGAATTATCAGAACAAAGCCCTTTTTAAAATAATGGGCAAGCCTTTGATTTATTACACTATTGAAAGTCTCAAAAAAGCCGGTGTAAAAGACATTATCATTATTCAGGGGCCCGAAAAAGATATTGAAGAAGGGTTGAAAGACTATAAATGCGGAGATATCAAATACATTGTCCAGCCGGAACCAAAAGGCATGGGTGAGGCAGTTTCACGGACCCGCGAACTAATATCCGGCCCTTTCTTTGTTGTCGGCGGGCACAAAGTAAATGCGGGCGACTATGTTTCGGAGATGAATAAAAAGAAAAAGGAAATTGTTCTATTGGGGGTAAAAACCGACCAGCCTTGGCATTACGGAGTTTTGAAAATAGAGAACGATAAAGTCAAAGGCTTGGTTGAAAAGCCGGCCAAGGGGCAGGAGCCATCCAATATAAAATTAGACGCTGTTTATTTGCTCCCGCCTACCTTTTTTGAATATCACCAGCGCTTGCCGCAAGAGCATTATTCTTTTGAAGAAGCACTAAAACTTTATATCAAAGAAGGCAAGGTTGGTTTTGTCGAGGCTCGGGAAGATTTTTCTACCCTGAAACATCCTTGGCATTTGTTTTCTTTGGCCAGATACTTATTTGATAAAAAATTGGGTAAAAAAAATAGACTGGGCAAAAACGTCAAGATTTTAAAGGGAGCTGTCGTTAAAGGACCTTGTTATATTGGTGATAACTGTGTTGTGGGAAACAATGCCTTAGTCAGAGACTACACTGATTTAGAAGAAGGAGTAGTGGTCGGCGCTCAAGCCGAGGTGGCCCGATCTCTTTTTCAGCCGAACGTTCACGTCCACTCCGGCTATTTCGGCGATTCAATCCTCGGCGAAGGCTGTCGGGTCGGAGCTGGTACGGTTACGGGTAACGTCAGATTGGACAGGGGAAAGATAAAAGAAACTAATCTTAAGTCCTTGGGGGTAATTGTCGGCAGGAGTTCTCATATCGGTATCAATTCCTCTTTGATGCCCGGGACTCTGATTGGTTCAAACGTCAAGATTGGCCCAGCTTCAGTAGTATTTGAAGACATCGAAGACAATAAGACGTTTTACACCAAATTTACCAATGGAAAAAGTTAAAGCGCTGATTTTATTGTCAGGAGGCTTAGATTCAATCCTGGCCGCTCAGCTGTTAAAAAAGCAGGGGATAAAAGTTACGGCTCTTTCTTTTAAGAGCTATTTTTTTGATTCAAAACAGGCTAAAAAGGCAGCCGAGGTTTTAAGGATACCCTTAAAAGTTATTGATATTTCCCGAGAGCATTTAAAGATGGTCAAAAAGCCGAGCTACGGATACGGCCGGGCCATGAATCCATGTATTGACTGCCATATTCTAATGTTGAAGAAAGCCAAAGAGGTAATGAAAAAAGGGAAATTTGATTTGGTGGCAACCGGCGAAGTATTGGGCGAGCGGCCGATGTCGCAAAATACCGGCGCCTTAAAATTGATTGAGAAAGAATCTTCTTTGAGCGGTTATTTATTAAGGCCGCTTTCAGCCGAATTACTGAAACCGACTATCCTCGAAGAGAAAGGTATTATCAATCGGGATAAACTTTTAGATATCAGCGGCCGTTCCAGGAAAAGACAGATCGCTTTAGCCAAGGAGTGGCGGATTAAATGGTATCCCACTCCAGCCGGCGGTTGCCTTTTGACCGATTCGGAATTTGGTAAAAAGCTAAAAGAGCTTTTAAGGATTTGTCCCGAGTGCGAGGGTAACGATATTGGGACGTTAAAACTGGGGAGGCATTTTTGGCAAGGTAAAGTGAAAATTATTGTCGGGAGAAATGAAAAAGAAAACAAAAAAATTAAGAAGCTAGCCAGAAAAGGAGATGTTTTGATTGAAATGAAAGATTGCCCCGGGCCCTTAACTTTAATTAGGAATTATAGCCAAAAAAAGATTGCTCCAAAGATCATTAAAAAAGCTGAAGATTTAACTCGGTATTATTCCACCAAAGCTCGCGGCAAAAATAATATAGAGTTTAAGGTTGCCAGGCGTTGACGAAACCATTTAATTTTTATCAATCTAATTTAGGGTAGAAAAATGAGGACTTTAAGGCTTAAAGGACAAAATTTCAATCAAACAATTAAAGAAACTACAAAATCTATAAAAAAAGGTCAGATTGTGATTTGCCCGACCGATACGGTTTATGGCTTAGTTTGCGACGCTACCAATAAAAAAGCAGTTAGCAAGCTTTTGAAGATTAAAAAACGGCCGGTTAGTAAAAAGTTGCCTATTTTCGTCAAAGACATAAAAATGGCAAAAAATTTAACTGAAATTAGTAAAGAAGAAGAATATTTTCTGAAAAAAGTCTGGCCAGGCAAGGTTACGGTAGTCTTCAAGAAGAAAAACAGCACCATTGGTTTAAGGATGCCCGATTATAAATTTATCAATCGATTACTTTCTGTTGTCAATAGGCCTTTAATCGGCACTTCAGCCAATATTTCCGGCCGGCCGGCTTCAACCAGGATCAAGGAAGTTTTAAAACAGTTCAAAAATCAGAAACAGCAGCCCGATTTAGTGGTTGATGTCGGGGGCTTAAAGGAATCCCATCCTTCAATGGTTATTGATTTGACTGTTTCGCCGCCAAAAGTTTTAAGAATATGATTATTCTAGGAATAGATACGTCTTGCGATGATACTTGCGTTGCCCTATTAGAGGCAAAAAGCTCTCGTTTCAAGATTATATCAAATATTGTTTCGTCCCAGGTGAAACTCCATGCCCAATATGGCGGGGTTCATCCTTTTTTAGCCAAAAGAGAACACCAGAAGAATCTGCCTCTTGTTTTTAAAAAAACAATCAAGGGGCATGATGTGGCAAAGATAGATTTAATTGGCGTAACCGCGGGGCCGGGTTTAGAACCTTGTTTGTGGCAAGGGATAAATTTTGCCCAGGATCTGGCCAAAAAATCCCAAAAACCA
Source organism: uncultured Candidatus Saccharibacteria bacterium (assembly GCA_964568775.1). GTDB lineage: Bacteria > Patescibacteriota > Minisyncoccia > Minisyncoccales > MHMH01 > CAZMQW01. The sequence goes on along the minus strand of CAZMQW010000002.1, from coordinate 30,895 downwards.
CTAATTCCGGTAAACCATATTGAAGCCCATATTCTGGCTAATCTCGTCAAGAAAGCTTCAATCAAATTCCCCGCTATTTGTTTGGTGGTTTCCGGCGGGCACACCGGGCTGGTTTTAATGGAAAAGATCGGCCAATATCAGTTGATCGGTGAGACGCGGGACGATGCAGCTGGCGAATGTTTTGATAAAACAGCCAGGATTTTGGGCTTAGGATATCCGGGCGGCCCGTTGATTGCCGCTCAAGCAGCTAAATTAAAATCCGGCCGAGGCTTATCAATTAAACTGCCAAGGCCAATGATTAATCAAAAGAATTATGATTTCAGTTTTTCCGGATTGAAAACTGCGGTATTATATAATTACAGAAACCAGTCGGCAAAAATCAGGCGGTCGCCAAAATACATCCGGGCGATGTCATTTGAAATCCAGCAGGCGATCGCCGATGTCTTAATCCGTAAGACTTTGAAAGCGGCCAAAGATTACCGGGTGAAATCAATTATCTTGGGCGGCGGGGTGGCCGCTAACAGTGAATTAAGGAAACAATTCAAGAAAAAGATAAAGAAAGGCCTTTATATTCCAGACGCTAAGTTTTGCACCGACAATGCGGTAATGATAGGGATAACTGCTTTTTTTCACCGTTCAAACACAGCTAAAAACATTAAGGCTAAAGCCGATCTTCAAATATAAAAATGGATTATTTAGTTTTTCAACAAATAAACAATTTAGCCGGCCGAGGGGGTTGCTTAGATGCTGCTGGAGTTTTTTTTGCCGATTACTTCGGCTATTTGGTGGCAATAGCGGCCATTTTGATGTTTATCAAAAAAAGAAGAGCGATTTTCCAAATGTTTTTGGCTGCTATTGCCGCCCGTTTCGTTATTGTGGAATTAGCCAGGTTTATCTGGGAAAGACCCCGTCCTTTTGTGGAGAATCAAGTCAACCTGCTTTTGGAACACGCCGATACTAGTTCTTTCCCTTCGGGTCACGCTGCTTTCTTTTTTGCTCTCAGTACAATTATTTTTAACTATAATAAAAAAGCTGGCGTTTTGTTCTTTATCGCCAGTCTTTTAATTACAATTTCTCGAGTTTTTGTCGGCATCCACTGGCCCTCGGACATTTTAGCCGGGGCGATCGTGGGAATTTTGTCCGGCTGGTTGATTTTCAAATTTTCTGGGAAATAAGATGTGCCGCGGGTGGGAGTTGAACCCACACGTCTTTTTGGGACAGCGGATTTTGAGTCCGCCCTGTCTGCCAGTTCCAGCACCGCGGCTCGTTTTGTATCCTAGCAGAAATTTACTCGGTTGTAAATATAAAAAAATTGTGATAAATTGACTTTATGGTGCGGATTATCTCTATTTGCAACCAAAAAGGGGGCGTAGGGAAAAGTTCGGTAGCTACCAATTTGCCGGTCTTTATTGCGGCCCTGGGCAAGAGGGTTTTATTGGTTGATATGGATCCTCAAGCCAACGCCACCTTAAGTTTAGGGATAGCTCCTCACAACTTACCTTTGTCTATTTACCATGCTTTGGCCGGGCAAGTTAGCCCTTCGGCTATTATACGGAAAAGCCCTTTTTTCGGGTACGAAATCATGCCTGCTTCACCTGATTTGGCCGGATCCACCGTGGAATTGGTAACGACCGCTGACCGGGAATTCAAATTACAGCAGCTATTGGAGAAAGTCAGCGAGTCTTACGATTTCGTCTTTATTGATTCACCGCCCAGCCTCGGCCTTTTAACCATTAATGCCCTTTGTGCCTCAAAAGAAGTTTTAATTCCGGTCCAGTGCGAATACTTAGCCTTAGAAGGATTGGAACAGTTGCTCAACACAATAAATCTGGTCAAAAGAAATTTAGGGCATAATTTAAAGATTACCGGCGCCCTTTTGACCATGTACAATCGTAATAACAGGTTGTCGCGGGAAGTGGTTAAGGAAGTGAGGCGGAATTTCCCCGGCTATGTTTTTGACACAGTCATTCCCCGACAGATCGCTTTGGCTGAAGCGCCTAAATTTGGCAAAACCATTTTGCAATATGCGCCAACTTCTTTGGCCGCCAAAGCTTACCGCGAATTGGCCGAGGAATTTATCAATACAGCTTTATGAAACAAACTTTCGGTAAGGGCCTGGAGTCTTTGATCCCTAGAAAATCAGGCAATAAGACAAAAATTTCGGCAACTAAAAAAGTCCTGTTTGCCAGGACAACAAGAAAGAAATTAAGAGGGGTTGAAGGTTTGGTTCGGAAACCGAATATTTGGCAATCGGTTATAAAAAAGTTCTCACTATTTTTAAAGAAGCTAAAATTTTAAGACTTTCCTTTTGTTCCCCAAGCGGCCTCAACGATTTTTTGGGGCCATTTTTTTTGTATTTTCAGTATGTTGCCGCAGTCGGCCCGATGGATTGAGGCGCCGCGGTCTTTGGTAATATAGGCTTTGATTTTGTCGCCAGGCTGGGGAGAGCAACATTTGGCCAGATAGATTTTCATACCGGCTTGGCCGGCTAAAAAAATCATTGCTTCGGCCTTTTTAGTTTTTTTTAAATGGGGCTGTTTTTGTAGTTTTGGCAGGATGTTGATGATTTTCGCCTTTTCTTTAAGGAAACCCTTTAATCCCTCCAGGCGTTCATCTTGCTTCAGCCGGCTTTTAATCCGGGAGCGGGCCATGCTGGTTTTGACGAATTTCAGCCAGTCGTTGGAAGGCTTTTTGTGCTTATCGACAACTATTTCAACGACATCGCCGTTTTTCAAAGGCTGGGAAAGCTGGGTCATTTTGCCGTTGACTTTGGCGCCGGCGCAACGGTTGCCGATGTCGCTGTGGACAGCGTAGGCGAAATCAATTGGCGTGGCGCCTTCGGGCAAATCAATAACGTCTCCCTTGGGGGTGAATATAAAAATCCGGTTTTTAAAGAAATCAATCTTTAACCCCTCTAAAAATTCCTTGGACCCCGACGCTTTGATTTGCCAATCTTTTAACTGCTGCATCCAGGCGAATTTCTTTCCTTGGGTCTGCAAATTAACGCCTTCTTTCAGTGCCCAGTGAGCGGCAATACCGTGTTCGGCTTTTTCGTGCATCTCTTTTGTCTTGATCTGGATTTCGGTGATTTTTCCCTCCAAACAAAAACAGGTTGTGTGAAGAGCCTGGTAGCCGTTGGGCTTGGGAAAGGCAATATAGTCTTTAATTCGGTTGGGTAAAGGGCGCCAATATTTATGGATAGTACCCAGTACCTGGTAGCAGGTTTTAATGTCTTCAACAATTATTCTTAAAGCCACTAAATCATAAATTCTTTCGAAATTCATTTCGTGCTTTATTAGTTTTTGGTAAAGGCTCCAGTGGTGTTTGGGTCGGGAGTGGATATCAATTGGTTTTATCTTCTCCTTTTTAAGGATTTTAATTAAAGCCTTTTTTACTTTTTTAAGATACTTTTTTCTTTTTTCGTACCTCTCTTTTACGTTGTTCATCAGCCATTCGTATTCTTTCGGGTAAAGATAAAGGAAGGCCAAATCCTGCAGCTGGTTTCTCATATTTCCTATTCCCAGCCGGTTGGCCAAAGGGGCGAAAATTTCCAAAGTCTCCAGGGCAATCCTTTTTTGTTTTTCCGGAGGTAAAGAACCCAAAGTTTCCATGTTGTGGAGCCGGTCGGCCAGCTTGATTAAAACCACTCTTAGGTCTTCGGCCATGGCAAAAAACATTTTTCTTAAGTTTTCCGCCCTTAAATCAATCGGTTCTTTTTGTCTTGATTCGGGCGATTTGACCTCTAGGTCTTCTTTGGGATAGCGAAGCTTGCCTAACTTGCTGACTCCCTCGACCAAAAAAGCAACCTCCTTGCCGAATTCTTTTTTTATATCTTCCAGAGTCTTTTCGGTATCGTCCGGCACGTCATGCAAGAGTCCGGCTGCCACGGTTTGTGGGTCAAGGTGCATTTCGTCCAAAGACTGGGCCACTCGGAGCGGGTGGATAATGTATTCCTTGCCCGAAAATCTTTTTTGGTCGCCGTGGGCTTCTTTGGCAAAGTTAAAAGCCCGTTCAATTAGTTTCGGTTTGGGGCTGTTTTTAATTATTTTTTGGAGTTGCTTTTGCATTGTTTATTGGAACATTGAATTCTTTTGTTTTTTTCTACCAACAAGCTGCCGCATTCTGGGCAAGTTTGGCCGGTTGGTTTGTCCCATAGGGCAAAGTCGCATTTGGGGAAGCGGTTGCAGCCATAGAATATTTTACTTCTTTTGGTTCTTTTTTCAACAATTTCTCCTTCTCCGCACTTGGGGCATTTGACGCCCAGACGGTTTTCAGGCAGGGATTCGGTGTATTTGCATTTGGGGAATTTGCTGCAGGCATAGAACTTGCCGAATTTGCCTAAGCGGATCAAAAGCTGGCTGCCGCATTTGGGGCATTTTTTTTCGGTCGGAGTTTCGGTGAATTCCTTCTTTGAAACTTCCTGATATTTCTCTTCCAGATTTTTGCTGAAAGGACCGTAAAACTCTTTAATAATTTTTTTCCACTCTCTTTGGCCTTGGGCGATTTCATCAAGATTTTTTTCCATATTAGCGGTGAATTTGATATCAACGATTTTGGGAAAATGTTCTACCAGCAAATCGTTGACAACCAGGCCGATTTCGGTCGGCTGGAAGCATCTTTTTTTGTCTTTTTCGATATAGTTTCTATCCTGAATAGTTGAGATAATCGGCGCGTAGGTCGAGGGTCGGCCAATGCCCTCGGCTTCCAAAGCTTTGATCAAAGTGGCTTCGGTATAGCGGGCCGGGGGCTGGGTAAAATGCTGGCCGGGGTTTAATTTAATAAGTTTTAAAGATTCCTCTTTTTCCAAAGTCGGTAGAGTTGTTTCTTCAAATTTGACTGGATAGATCTTTAAAAAACCATCGAATTTTAATGTTTGGCCAGTGGCCCGAAAAACATAGTTTTTCGCTTTAATATCTACAGTCGTTGAATCAAACAAAGCCTCTTTCATCTGACAAGCGACAAACCTTTGCCAGATTATTTCGTACAACCGAGCCTGCCTGTCGTCTAATTTAGTTTGGAGTTTTAATTTGTCCGGAGTCCTTTCTGGATAGGCGGGCCGGATGGCTTCGTGGGCCTCCTGGGCTCCTTTGGATTTGGTTTTAAACTGTCTGAATTGGTGATAGCGCTCGCCGTAATTCTCGACAATGAATTTTTTGGCCGTACCAAGAGCCAAAGCAGAGAGATTGAAAGAGTCGGTACGGTGATAGGTTATGAAGCCACGTTCATAAAGATTTTGGGCAATACCCATTGTCAGCTTGGCTGGGAATCTTAATTTTCGGAAAGCTTCTTGCTGTAGAGTTGAAGTTGTGAAAGGCGGGAAGGGGTTTCTTCTAACTTCTTTTTTTTCAATACTTTCTACTTTATATTCGGCACCTTTCAAATCTTCGACGATTTTATCAGCTTCTTTTTCGTTTTTGATTGCCAGTTTTTCTAAAACTTTGTCGTCTTTCTTTATCAGAGTTGCTTCAAATTCTGAATGAGTTTCGGTTTCTTTTAATTTCTTGAGCAGAGCAACAATACTCCAATATTCTTGCGGGATAAAATTTTCTATTTCTCTTTCTCTCTCAACCACCAATCTGACAGCCACCGACTGGACTCTGCCGGCTGACAAACCCCGGGCCACTTTTTTCCATAAGAAGGGTGATAACTTATACCCGACGATGCGATCTAGGATCCTTCTGGCCTGCTGGGCGTCAACCAGGTCCATATCAATTTTTCTGGGGTTCTTTAGAGCCTCTTCAATCGCTTGTTTGGTAATTTCGTGGAAAACAATCCTTTGGTAAGATTTTTTGCCGTTTGATTTTAGAGCCTCAATCAAATGCCAGGCGATTGCCTCACCCTCTCTGTCTTCATCAGTCGCCAGAATGATTAAATCTGTTTTTTTTGATTCTTCTTTCAACAAGTTAATAGTCTTTTTTGATTTCGTGGGGATTATGTATTTCGGCTCAAAATCATTATCAATATCAACGCCCAATTCGGCTTTGGGCAAGTCTCGAATATGGCCATAGGAAGAAAGGACCTTGTATTTAGGTCCTAAAAAACCGCTCAGCGTTCTTGATTTAGTTGGCGATTCAACAATAATTAAATTCATATTTTCTTAATGTAACACTCTTTTTATAAAATTACAAAATTTGACTTTTGCAGTTAACTATTTTAAACTAAGACATTAAGAAAAATTGTACTTAAGATTTCTATAAGGAGGAAAGATGAATATAGCTAAGTTTTCTGTTGATGAAAGAGTAAAGATTGTGAGGTTGCTGGACAATGCTACCAGCCGCGATTTAATCGGAAAGATCGGAACTATCGAAGAAATTAACCAGTTACCAAACGGCGAGTTTAACTATTGCGTCGACGGACATTATGTACACGAGGAGGAACTCGAAAGGGTAGATAACGAAGAAGCTCCGGTAGAGCGAATTACGAATCCTAAAGAAGTAAGGAAATACATAACTGTCAGGCCAGAGTATAAAGAATACGAAGAAGAAATTATCAACATAATTGCTAAATCCGGTGCTTTATTTAAAGGCCATTTTGTATTAGGCCCGGACGTAGAAGACTGACGAACCTATTTAGCAAGATGAAGAGTTAGGTCAATCCTAGCTCTTTTTTATTTTGTCGATGGCGTCAGACAACATTTGGCAGTAAAGGTTGAGTCCGACCTGGTTGATATTACCCGACTGCTCTTTACCCAGAATGTTGCCAGCCCCCCGTATTTCTAGATCTTTTATGGCAATTTTATAGCCAGAACCCAATTCTTCCGCTTCCTTCAATGCTTTTAATCTTTGGTTGGCCAAACTAGTTAAGCGGCCGCCGTAAAGAAAGTAGGCGAACGATTGACGGGGAGAACGGCCGATCCTGCCCCTGATTTGATAGGCTTGGGATAGTCCGAGACGGGTGGCGTCAGCCACAATTAAAGTGTTAACGCTGGGTAAATCCAGGCCGTTCTCGATAATAGTGGTGGCAACCAAGACATTAATCTTTTTGTTTTGGAAATCATTCATTGTTCTTACTAATTCTTTTTCATTCAATCGGCCGTGCACTATGCCGATTTTTGCTTTGGGTATTAAGTTTTCCAAAAGTTTTTTGGCATTTTCAATTGTTTCTACCCGGTTGTGAAGATAGTAAACCTGGCCTTTTCGGGAAATTTCTTTATTAATAGCTACTTTGATAATTTTTTCCGACCAGGGCTGGACATGTGTTTTGACCGGCAGGCGGTAGGGCGGGGGCGTTTGGATGACGCTGATATTTTTTAAAGAAGAGAGCGCCAGATACAAGGTACGGGGAATAGGGGTGGCTGATAGTGATAAAACGTCCAAAGAAGCTCTGAGTTTCTTTAGTTTTTCTTTTTGCCTGACGCCGAACCTTTGTTCGTCGTCAATCACCAGTAAGCCCAGATTTTTAAAATCAATGTCATTAGAGAGAACGCGGTGAGTGCCGATAATAATGTCTGTTTGGCCTTCTTTTATTTTTTTGATTATTTCTTTTTGTTCTTTTTTCGACTGCAGCCTGCTTAACATTTCAACTTTGATAGGCAGTTTGCTTAGTCTTTTCTTAAAGGTTTGGAAATGCTGTGAGGCTAAGATAGTAGTCGGGCAAACCATAACTGCCTGCCAACCAGAATTTACCGCTTTGACTATAATCCTCAAGGCAACCTCGGTTTTGCCAAAACCAACGTCGCCGCAGACAATTCTGTCTAAAGGTTTTTCAGATCCTTCCAAATCTTTTTTAATTTCCTCAATCGCCTGAGCTTGGTCAGGCGTTTCCTCATAAGGGAAAGTGGTCGCTATTTGAGAATCTATTTCGGCATCGGGCGAATAAGGCGGCCTTCGGGCAATTTCCCTTTGACTGTAGATATTTAAAAGGTCTTGAGCCATCTTTTCCGTTTCTTCCTTAATTTTTCTTTTTGTTTTCTCCCAGACCGGACTGCTTAGCCGGGAAATTTTTGGCTCTTGGAAGCCAATGTATCTAGATAATTTTCTTTCTAGGCCGACTGGCACATATAATTTATCGTTTTGGGCGTAGGCTAATTGGTAGTATTTACGATTGTCAACGGTTAATTTTTGGTTGTAAATACCGATGCCGTGGTCAAGGTGAACCAAGTAATCGCCCGGCTTCAAGGCGCCCAACTGGGAATAGATTTTTTGCCGTTTCAGTTTTCTTTTTATCCTTTCTTTGGTTTCTTTTTCGTTCTCAACCTCAACCGGCAATTTTTCAATATTGTCAATCAAGTTGCCGTAAAAGTCTATTCTCAAAGCGTGGTTTGAATTAATCGGGAAAACATCAATAATACCGCCTTTTCTGGAGAACTCGCCCGGCTCCGATATTTTTTGCACTTTCTCGTAGCCCATTTCGTCGAGTTTCCTCAAGAACTGGGAGAATTTATATTCTTTGTTCTTTTCCAAGAACAGAGTATTGTCTTCGAAAAAGGACTGGGTTTTTCTGGCCTGGATGATTTTTGTTAAATTTTCCTCAAACCACAAATTACCCCTTTCTAGAAAATAGGGGGTAATGCCGACGATCAAGACCTTGTTAACCAATCTTGACAAATCCATCTAAAATAGTATAGTATGATTAGTTATTTTGAGTCAAATTACAGTAAAGGGGGTGGGATATGAGTTTTACTTGTTATTTTTGTAATCAACCTCAGCCGAGAGGAACAAAGCCCGAAAAGGTACCTATAAAAATTAAACACATTTTTACAGATATTGTTGAAGAGGTTATCGGAGAAGAAGATTGGCCCATAAAGAAGCCACTTTTTAATACCCGTTCTGAAATCAGGGAAGAAATTGTTAAAGAGGTACTATCTTGTGCAGATTGTGCTAAAAAAGCGCCGGAGCCTGAAATTGAATTTATAATTGGTCCCAAGGTAAAACTTGAAGAAGAAGTGATACTAAGCGGAGCCGAGGCATGAAAAGTTCTTATATTCTTGCCCCGGCTTTTTATTTTATAAACTTATTTATTTCTATAATTATTTGTTTGATAGTTTCTTTTAAGATTTTCTCTTCTTCCTTTGTAAAGTTTTGGAGTACAAACTTATCAATAGTTTTTGGCTTGTCGGTTTTAGGGCAAATGCCGACCCTGATTCGGTTGAAATCTTTTGTTTTCAGTTCGTTTATTATTGACTGGACGCCTTTATGGCCGGCCGAGCCCCTACCCTTGGCGATTTTTAATTCGCCGATTGGTAAATCAATGTCATCATGAACTACCCAAAGGTTGTCTGGTTTGATTTTATAAAAATTGACCAAAGCCTTCACCGCCTTCCCCGAATTATTCATAAAAGTCTGCGGTTTGGCGATGATAAAACCTCTTTCTTTTATTCTGGCCAATTCGTCAATAACCCGGAAGCCGACATTGTGCCGGGTTTTTTCGTATTTTTTGCCCGGGTTCCCCAGGCCGACAATCACAATCATGGTAATTATATTCTATCACATTTGCTTGCATTAAGGGATGAATCCGGTTATAATAATGAAAGTATGCGGAGTTTTCTCTTTTTTATTTGGGAAATAGCGAAAATAGTTATTATCGCTTTGCTGATAGTGGTGCCTATCCGTTATTTTGTTTTCCAGCCCTTTTTTGTCAGAGGGCAGAGCATGGAACCTAATTTTTATCACGGCGATTATCTGATTATTGACGAGCTCAGCTATCAGTTTCGGGAGCCGCAGAGGGGCGAGGTGATAGTTTTTAGATATCCCCACGATCCTTCCCAACGCTACATCAAAAGAATTATCGGGCTGCCCGAGGAGACAATTACCATTAAAGACGGCCAGGTTTTAATTTTTGAGGACGGGATTCCCCAGGTTTTGGACGAAACAGAATATCTGTCTTCGTCCCTCCAGACGTTGGGCGATATGGAGGTAAAGCTGGACGAAGACGAATATTTTGTTTTGGGAGACAACCGTCCCCTTTCCGCCGATTCAAGGCGCTGGGGAAATTTGCCGGAAGAGAATATTATCGGCCGGGTCTTTTTTAGGGCTTGGCCTTTTGTCGCTTTAGCTAAAATAGAAGTACCGGCGTATTAACTTATGGCCAAAAAACCAAAATTCCAAACTCCGACCGGTATGCACGATATTTTGCCGGCCGATCAATCATTTTTCCAGAAAATCTATAATACAGCTGGTAATATAGCTAATTTTTACGGCTACAAAAGAATTGACACGCCGGTTGTTGAGGAGGCCGAGCTTTTTTCCAAAGGCATCGGTCTGGGCACTGACATTGTTGAAAAGCAGATGTATATTTTCCGAAGCAAAGGCGGAGATTATCTGGCTTTGCGGCCCGAATTCACCGCCGCTATTGTCCGATCTTACATTGAACACGGCATGTTTAATCTGTCCCAACCGGTGAAACTCTATTCGGCCGGTCCTCTGTTCCGTTTGGAGAGGCCGCAGTCCGACCGTTTCCGTCAGTTCCACCAGGTTAACTTTGAGGTTTTCGGCGAGCAGAGCCCAGTGGTTGATGCGCAAATCATCCAGATTTTCTACAATATGCTACGGGAGCTGAAAATCAAGAATCCCATCGTTGAAATAAACAGCATCGGCGACAGCCAGTGCAGGCCTTATTACAAGAAGCTTTTGGTCAGCTATTTCCGTTCCCGGGAAAGTTCGTTGTGCGCTGACTGCCGGCGCCGATTAAGGTATAATCCTTTGAGAATTTTGGACTGCGAGGAAGAAAAGTGCCAGCCGATCAAAGCTCAAGCCCCCCAGATAATTGACCATTTGTGCGACGAGTGCAAATCGCACTTTAAAGAGGTTTTAGAATTTTTGGATGAAGTTGAAATACCCTACCGCTTGAATCCTTATTTGGTCCGGGGTCTGGATTACTACACTAAAACAGTTTTTGAGATTTTTGACGAACCGGAAGAAGGCCAAAAAGGCACTGCCTTGTGCGGCGGCGGCCGTTACGATGCTCTGGTTAGATTGCTGGGGGGCAAGGATACGCCAGCCTGCGGTGGAGCAGCTGGAGTTGAAAGAATAGTGAAGATCCTGAAAGAGAAAGCTAAAAAAGAGACAGCATCGCCCCCGCCAGTTAAGATTTTTTTAAGCCAATTGGGAGAACTGGCCAAAAGGCGTAGCCTGAAACTTTTTGAAGAATTCCGGAAAGCCAGGATACCGGTGGCCGAATCTTTCGGCAAGGATTCGCTGAAGACCCAACTGAGAACCGCCGACAAACTGGGAGCCAGTTTTGCTTTGATATTGGGCCAGAAAGAAGCTTTGGATGGCACGATCATCATTAGGAACATGAAAACAGGCAAACAGGAAACAGTGAAATTGGACAAAGTGGTTAGAGAAATAGAAAAAAAGTTGAAAAAGTAAGATGGCTTGTTTATTCTGTCAGATAATCAACAAGGAAAAACCGGCTGAAGTTATTTACGAGGATAAGCAGATTTTGGTTATTAAAGACATCCAGCCGGCCGCCCCGATTCATTATTTAGCCATTCCCAAGAGACACATCTCTTCGGTCAATGATTTGGCCGAAGCAGATAAAGATTTGATCGGTGATTTAATCTTGACGGCCAAGAAGGTTGCCCGGGAGGCGGGTATATCGGAAAGCGGCTACCGTTTGGTCTTTAACACCGGCCAGGGCGCTGGCCAGACCATTTTTCACTTGCATTTACACATATTAGGAGGTAAAACATTATCATGGCCTTAGAAGTCAAAAAACAGGAAAGGGAAACAGCCCAGAGTTTAGTTAGACGCTTTGGCAAAAGAGTCCAGCAAAGCGGAATTTTGCTGCGGGCCAGAAAAACCAGGTTTAATGCCAGGCCCAAGAGCCGCCAGGCCAAGAAAAAAGCTGCTCTGCGCCGGGAAGAGCTGAGGAAAGAATACAAGAAATTAAAAAAGTTGGGCAAACTTAAAAATGACTTTAAAAGAAAAGGTTCAGCAAGATTTAAATAAAGCCATCAAACAGAAAGAGGAGTTGGCCTCGGTCGTTTTACGGATGCTCAATGCCGCTGTTTTGAACAAGGAAAAAGAAAAAAGATATAAGCTGAGCCAGGAAAAACCCGATTTGAAAGAGGAGGAGCTGGTTAAAGAAAGCCGATTGGGAGAAGAGGAACTGGTTAACGTTATTGCCGCTGAAATTAAAAAAAGAAGGGAAGCGGCGGCTGATTACGAAAAGGGGAATCGGAAAGAACTGGCCGAGAAAGAGAAAAAAGAAATAGAAATTCTGCAGCAGTATCTGCCCGAGCAGATGCCGGAGGAGGAACTTAAAAAATTAGCCCAGCAAGCCATTGATAAAGTTGGCGCCAAAGAACCAAAAGACATGGGCAAGGTCATGTCAGAGTTGATGGATCAGGTAAAAGGCAAAGCTGACGGCGGTTTGGTTTCCAAGATTGTTAAAGAATTATTACTACCTCAAAAATAATCAAAAGAAATGATTGAGGTTAACAATCTGACAACCAACAAGGCAGACGAGAAGTTTTTAATCGGGCTTGCTGAAAAGGTTTTAGAGGGAGAAAATAGGAAGATGGAAATTTCAGTAGTTCTAGTCGGTCCGGCCAGAATCAGAGAATTGAACAAAAAATACCGGCAGAAGAATAAAGCGACCGATGTCTTATCTTTCCAATATGACAATTCGGGAGAAGTGGTTATTTGTCTGAGAGAGGTTAAAAAAAACACCGCCAGGTTAAAATCAACGTTTAAAAAGGAATTAGCCCGAGTTTTAATCCACGGCATTTTACATATTTTAGGCTACAACCACGAAGCCATGGGAAATAAAGAAAACTATTACCTAAGCGACAATGGCTAAAACAAAAATCATAACCGGTTTAGATGTTGGCACTTCTTTGATCAAAGCGTTGGCGGTGACCAAAAATCCGGAATCCAACAATCTGGAAGTTTTGGGCTATGCCGAACTGTCTGCTTTCGGCACCAGGCGAGGCATCGTCATCAAGGTTGATGAAGTGTCCAAATACATTGCCCAAATCCTGGAACAATTGCAAAAAGATATTGGCCGAAATGTTGACGAAGTTTATGTCAACATCGGCGGTAGCCATATTTTTGCCACTCCTTCAAGAGGCACTATTATAGTTTCCCGGGCCGACCAGAAGATTTCAGAAGAAGACGTTAACCGGGCCATTCAGGCAGCCCAGGCTTTTTCTTTGCCTTCCAATAAAGAAATTTTAGAAGTTTTCCCGCGGGAATTCATTGTTGACGGCGAACAGATCAAAGAGCCCTGCGACATGCAGGGAGTTAGATTGGAAGCGGAGGTGCTGGCGCTTTGCGCTTTTTCGCCTTATTTCAAAAATTTAACTGCGGCTGTCCTGAACGCTGGTTTCCAGGTGGCTGACGTTGTACCTTCGCCTTTGGCCAGCGCCCGGGCCGTTTTGACTCCCCAGCAAAAAGAATTGGGAGTTTGCTTGTTGGATATTGGCGCTGGCACCACTGATCTGGCGGTGTATGAAGAAGGAGATTTGGTTCATACCGCTGTTTTGCCGATTGGCTCGGAGCGAATTACCCACGACTTGGCGGTCGGCCTGAAAACCGAAGTGGAAATCGCCGAGCAGATAAAAAGAGAATTCGGCAGTTGTTTGGCCAAGGGAGGAGCTAAAAAAGAAAAGATTGAAATACCTCACGAGGCCGGCACAGCCGAGTTTTTAACTTTTTCCCACAAGATGCTGGCCAAAATTATTGAAGCTAGGGTGGCTGAGATTTTTGATTTAGCTGGAAAAGAATTGAAAAAGATTTCCCTTAAAGGTCTTTTGCCGGCTGGCGTGGTTATAACCGGCGGGGGAGCAAAACTGCCTAGGATTGTTGATTTGGCCAAAAAAGAATTAAAGCTGCCGGCCAGAATCGGCCTGCCCGACAATTTGGAAGGCTTGGAAAAAGATCCCTCTTACAGTACTGTTTGCGGTTTGGTGCTCGGTGCGGCCGAATCAGACACCACTGACTGGAAACTGCCTTCCATTAATAAAGGCGTGACAACCAAGTTGAAAAAAGCGTTTAAGGTATTTTTACCATGAAGCCTAATGCCAAAATAAAAGTAGTCGGAGTCGGCGGCGCCGGCGGCAATGCTATCTCGCGGATGGCTGCCTGCCGTATTCAGGGAGTGGAATTAGTAGCCATCAATTGCGACAGCCAGGATTTGCAAAAAACCAAAGCCCAGCAAAAACTGCGCATCGGCCAGAGTTTAACCCAGGGGCTGGGAGCGGGCATGAATCCGGAAATCGGCCGAAGGGCGGCCGAAGAAAACAAAACCGAAATCAGCCAAGTTTTAGCCGGGGCCGACATGGTTTTTATCACTTGTGGTTTGGGCGGCGGCACGGGCTCGGGTGGGGCGCCAGTTGTGGCTGAACTCGCTAAAAACCAGGGATCTTTGGTGATAGCGGTGGTGACCACGCCTTTTTCTTTTGAAGGCGGCTACCGAACTCAGGTGGCTAAGCGGGCGCTGGAAGTTTTAAAAAACAAAGTCGACACTCTTCTGGTTATCCCTAATGACAAAGTGCTTTTGCAGGGGGGGAAGGAAACTACCTTGCTGGCTGCTTTCTGGGCGTGCGACGAAGTCTTAAGACAGGCGGTCCAGGGCATTACTGATTTAATTTTGTTTCCCGGGATGATTAATATTGATTACGCCGATATCAAAACCATTATGAAAGATTCGGGCCGGGCCTTTTTCGGCCAGGGCAAAGCTAAAGGCGAGAGAAAAGTTGAAACAGCGTGCAATTTGGCCATCAGCTCGCCCTTGCTTGATTTTTCCATCAACGGCGCTAAGGGAATTTTATTTAATGTTTCGGGTGGAGACGGTTTGAGCCTGGCCGAGATCAACGAAGCAGCCAATATTATCACCCAAAATGCCGATTCCCGGGCCAAAGTGATTTTCGGAGCGGTCCATGACAAGAATTTATCCAGGGACGAATTGAAAATAACAGTAATTGCTACCGGCTTTGATAAAAAATAGCTGGCTGTGGATAAGCCGGGGCTTTTAAGGGCTTGACAGGGGTTTGACCTCTGTTTTTTATTGCGCTAGAATGTAATAATATTTCAATTTTTCTCTTTCTCAAGGAGATTTTTTTATCGCCACTACCAATATGGTCACTAATAAAATTATTAAAGTTAAAAAGAGGGACGATCAGATAGTTGATTTTGAACAGAAAAAAATTACCGAAGCCATTTATAAGGCTTTAACCGCGACCAAACAGGGTGACGGCAAAAAATCAAGCAGACTTTCCGACAAAGTCGTTGAACTATTAAACCGGAGATTCAAAACCGGAGAAACTCCTCACGTGGAACAAGTCCAAGATATCGTGGAGGAGGTTTTAATTTTAGAGAATTTCGTTGAAACGGCCAAAGCTTACATTCTTTACCGTGAACAGAGAAGGAAAATCAGGGAAGCGGCCGGCGGGATTGATGAATCTTTGGAAATGGTTGACAAATACATTAAGGAGCTGGACTGGCAGGTTTACGAAAACGCCAACATGGCTTATTCTCTGCAGGGGCTGAACCATTACGGAGTTTCGGCCATTACCAAAAAATACTGGTTGAATAAAGTTTATCCACAGGAGGTCAGGGAAGCGGTTGATTCAGGCGATTTTCATATTCATAACCTGGATACTTTGGCTACTTACTGCTGCGGCTGGGATTTGTACGATTTATTATTGAAAGGATTCGGCGGGGTGTCCGGCAAAGTGGAATCAAAGCCAGCCAAACATTTGAGGTCGGCTTTAGGGCAATTAGTCAATTTTTGGTATACGGTCCAAGGCGAGTCAGCCGGCGCCCAAGCCGTTTCATCATTTGATACTTTATTGGCGCCCTTCATCCGTTATGATAATTTGAGCTACAAGCAAATCAAACAGGCTATCCAGGAATTTTTATTTAATTGTTCCATTCCGACCCGAGTGGGCTTTCAAAATCCTTTTACCAATCTGACGATTGACATAAAACCCTCGCCGGCCATAGCCAAACAAGCCGTGATAATCGGTGGCAAGCCGCAAAAAGAAACTTACGGCGAATTCCAGGCAGAGATGAATATGCTCAACAAGGCTTTTTACGAAGGGTTGATAGAAGGAGACGCCAAGGGCAGACCTTTCACCTTTCCTATTCCGACCGTCAATATTACCAAGGATTTTGACTGGGACGATCCTAATTTGGACGCTTTGTGGGAAGCGACCGCCAAATACGGGGTGAATTATTTCGCCAATTTCATTCATTCCGACATGAACCCAGAAGACGTAAGAAGTATGTGTTGCAGATTACGTCTGTCGAACAAGGAATTGTATAAAAGAGGTGGAGGATTATTCGGTTCCAATCCTTTAACCGGCAGTATCGGCGTTGTCACCATCAATATGGCCCGAATCGGCTATTTATCCAAAACCAAGAAGGAGTTTTTCGAAAGACTGACCAAGTTTATGGATTTGGCTAAAGAAAGCTTGGAAATTAAAAGAAAAGCTTTGGATAATTTTATGAAAAAAGGCCTTTATCCCTATTCCAAATATTATTTGGCCGCTGTTAATCAGATGAGAGGTAGTTATTGGGGCAACCATTTTTCAACCATCGGCCTGATCGGGGTCAATGAATGTATTTTGAATTTTCTCGGCCAGGATATCGGTTCGCGTCAGGGAAGAAAATTTACTGCCGAGATTTTGGAATTTATGAGAGATAGGTTGATGGCTTATCAGAAAGAAACTGATAATTTATACAATCTGGAGGCCACGCCGGCCGAAGCGACCGCTTACCGCTTGGCCAAAAAAGACAAGGAAAAATATCCGGATATTATTACTGCCGGCACCAAAGAGATGCCCTATTACACAAATTCCAGCCAGCTGCCGGTCAACTATACCGATGATGTTTTCGAGGCTTTAAAGCTCCAGGACGAAATCCAGTGCAAATACACCGGCGGCACGGTCTTACATCTCTTTTTGGGTGAACGGATTTCCGATGTTCGGTCGGTCAAAAACCTGGTGAAGAAAGTTTTTGAGAATTTCCACCTGCCTTACATTACCTTAACTCCCACTTTCTCGATTTGTCCTTCCCACGGCTATTTATCCGGCGAACATTTCGAATGTCCGAAATGCACGATTAAGCAGCCGTGCGAAGTCTATTCCAGGATTGTCGGGTATCTCCGTCCGGTAAAGCAATGGAATGAAGGGAAAAGCCAAGAGTTTAAAGACAGGAAAGAATTTAAGATACCAGCCAAGGTTTAATGCAAATCTGCGGATTACAAAAAAACACTCTGATCGATTATCCCGGCCGCGTTGCGGCCACTGTTTTTCTCTGCGGGTGCAATTTACGCTGTCCTTGGTGTTACTCCCGGGAACTGGTTTTGCCGGAAGAAATACAGAAACAGCCTAAGATATCAGAAAAAGAATTCTTTGATTTTCTGGAAGAAAGAAAAGGGCTACTGGAGGGAGTGGTGATTTGCGGGGGGGAGCCGACCATCAACAAAGAACTGGCCGGTTTTATTAAAAAAATAAAAGAGTTTGGTTATTTAGTTAAACTTGATACCAACGGTTCAAATCCCGAAACGTTGAAGGGACTAATCGATGAAGGGTTGATTGATTACGTGGCCATGGACGTCAAGCTGCCCAAGGAGAAATATCGGGCAGTGCTGGGCGTTGACCCGGCCGAGATAGAAAAAAGCATCAAAATATTGAAAGATTCCGCCGTCGGCCACGAATTTAGGACGACCATTGTTTCGACGGTTCATAAAAAAGAAGATATTCTCAAGATAGCCAAATGGTTGACGCCAGCTAAAAAATACTACCTTCAGAATTTCCGGCCGGAAAAAACTATTGATCCTAAATTTGAAAAAGTAAAGCCATATCCCGAGGAATGGTTTCGGGAAATTCAAAAAGACATTGCTCCGTTTTTTGAAATCTGCCAGATAAGATAGAATAAAAGAATGGCGGCTTCGAGAATTTTTTTGTTCTTTTGTTTGAGTTTTGTTTTTGGCGTAGCTGCTTCATCGTTCTTAACAATTTCCCAGATTCTGTTGCTGGGATTTTTAATTTTGGGGATTTTCCTGGTTTCTGTTTTTTGGCAGCGGAAAAAACTGGTGGTTGTCGGTTTTTGTCTGCTGTTTTTGGCGCTGGGTGTTTGGCGGCATCAGGCAGTTATTTCAGAGACAATCCATCCGCTAGAAAAAGAAACTACTTTTATAGCCACAGTAATTCAGGAGCCGGACGTCAGGGAAGACAATGCCAAATTAACTCTGAGGGAGGCAGAGCCTCGTTCAATTCAGGGAAAGATTCTGGTGACCGTCAACCGTTACCCGGAATACCAATACGGCGATAAATTGAAAATCACCGGTAAATTGCAGATTCCTCAGGAATTTCCCGATTTCAACTACCAGGATTATTTGGCCAAAGACGGCATTTATTCGGTCATGTATTATCCGAAGGTAGAACTGGTAGCTGCCAACCAAGGGAATTTTATTTACGCCAAGATTTTACAATTGAAAGATAGGCTAAGAGAGCCGATCGAACAGAACCTGTCCCCGCCCCAAAGCTCTATTCTGGCTGCTTTGCTTCTGGGCGACAAACGAAAGATGTCAGCTGATCTGAAGGAAGACTTAAATCAGGCCGGAGTCAGGCATATCACCGCAATTTCTGGCATGCACGTCATGATACTTATGGGAATTCTGATGTATTTGGGGCTAGGATTGGGTTTGTCCCGCTCCCGGTCTTTTTATTTCACTTTACTGCTATTAGGTTTGTTTATTGTAATGATCGGTTTGCCCTCATCGGCTGTTAGGGCGGGGATTATGGGCGGTTTTTTTCTTCTGGCGCAAAAACTGGGCCGTCCCCAGGCCGGGGTGAGAGCGGTTGTTTTCGCCGCTGTCGGTATGTTGGCTTTTAACCCCCTGCTTTTGAAATCCGATGTCGGTTTTCAGCTGTCTTTCTTGGCGGTGATGGGTATAATTTATCTGACGCCTTTTTTGCAGAGATTTCTCAAATTCCGGGTTTTAGCCATGACTCTGGCCGCCCAAATTTTTACTTTACCGATCCTGATTTATAATTTCGGCTATTTTTCTAAAGTGGCTGTTTTGACTAATGTTCTGATTGTTCCTTTACTGGCTTATCTGATGGGTTTGGGTTTTATTTTTATTCTGGCCGGTCTGATTTTTCAGCCTTTGGGCTGGCTGCTTTCCTGGCCAATTTGGCTGCTGCTGACTTACATTACCAAAATAGTCGAATTTTTCTCTAAGTGATATAATAGAACAATGAAGAAAAAAGCCTGGGTCATAGCGGTTGATATGGGCTACGGCCACCAGCGGACAGCCTATCCTTTGAAAGATTTGGCAGTGTCTAGCAAAGTTATCAACGCCAATAATTACCAGGGCATTCCCCAAAAGGACCGCGAGATGTGGGCTCAAGCCAAAGCTGGCTACGAATTTATTTCCGTTTTCAGCCGGACTCCGCTCATCGGCCCGCTAATTTTCGGCTTGTTCAATAAACTACAGAGAATTCGCAAGTTTTATCCCCACCGCGATTTGTCTAAACCCAATCTTCAGCTTAAACAAACTCTATCTCCGATTAAAAAAGGCCTGGGCCGGCATTTGATTAAAAAATTAAGCCATAACCCTCTGCCTTTGATCGGCACTTTTTTTACAGCTGTTTTCATGGCCGAATATTTCAACTATCCAGGCGAAATTTACTGCGTTGTCTGCGATACCGACATTTCCCGAACCTGGGCGCCCTTGGAGCCGAAGAAAAGCAAAATCAAATACTTTGCCCCGACCTCCCGGGTGGCTGAAAGGCTGCAGCTTTACGGGGTGGACAAAAAGAATATTTTTTTAACCGGCTATCCTTTACCCTTGGAGAACGTCGGCTCGAAAAGGAAGGAGATTTTGAAGGAAGACTTGAAGCAGCGGCTTTTGAATTTAGATCCTTACGGCCACTATTTTAGAAAATACAAAACCTTGATCAAAGCGAAATTGGGCAAAATTCCTTCAAAGTCAAATCATCCCTTAACTATTATGTTTGCGGTCGGGGGAGCGGGCGCTCAAAAAGAAATCGGGGTAGGTATTGCCCGGGCTTTGGCCGAGAGAATTAAAAAAGACGAGGTTAGACTGATACTGGTGGCTGGCATCCGGCCCAAGGTTAGAAAATACTTCCAAGAACACACCAAAGGATTGAAGGTTGAAATTATTTATGCTGGAGATATAAAGCAGTATTTCCGGCAGTTCAACAAAGCTTTGAGGCAGACTGATATTTTGTGGACCAAGCCATCGGAACTTTCTTTTTATTCGGCTTTGGGCCTGCCGATTATCATTGCCCCGCCGATCGGCTCCCAGGAGGATTTTAATAAAAGATGGCTTTTAAATTCCGGCTTCGGCTTCCCGCAAAAAAACCCTAGCTATCTCAACCAATGGCTGTTTGACTGGCTGGAGAAGGGGTATTTTGCCGAAGCAGCTATGGAAGGCTTTGTTGAGGGAGAACAATTAGGCGTTTTAAACATTAAGAAAATATGCTTTGGTTAACTGTCACTATTGTTGCCTATTTGATTTTGGCCTTGGTTTATCTGGTTGACAAGTATTTGTTGACCGGGCCTATTCCTAATCCTAAAGTTTATGCTTTTTATATTGGACTTTTGGGCTTGGGGGTTTTGGTTTTTATTCCTTTTATAGATTTTTATGTTTTTGATGTCCAGGACATTATTTTAGCTTTTATTTCTGGAGCTTCTTTTGTTTGGGGAATTTTCTGGTTTTTTAAAGGGTTGAAACAGTTCGAACCTTCCAGAATGGTGCCGGCGGTCGGTGGAATCTTGCCTATTTTCACTTTCATTCTTATTTATATTTTCTCTTGGGGAAGCGAAATTCTGGGATCTTGGCAGATTTTAGCCTTTATTTTGCTTATTTTAGGCACAATTTTGATTACCTATCAAAAATCTAAGAGGTTTTCTTTAAAAAGCATTCAACTTTCTGTCATTGCAGCTTTTTTCTTAGCCCTTTCTTTTGTTTTCGCTAAATTTGTTTACAACAGCCACCCGTTCTTGCTAAGTTTGGTCTGGATAAGGTTGGGCGGGGTTTTAATGGCTCTGGCTTTTCTTTCCAGCTCCGAATTGAGAAAGGGACTATTTAAACAGGAAATGGCTCTTGAGAAAAAAACGATAGCAATTTTCTTTTCCAGCCAGGCGGCCGGAGCCGGAGCTAACATCTTGCAGAATTGGGCGGTTGCTTTAGCTCCTCTGATCTACGTTGCCTTTATCAACGCTCTTCAGGGCATACAGTACGCTTTCTTGTTGGTTTTTGCCGTTTTGTTTTCTTGGAAATTTCCCAAAGTATTGAAAGAAGAGATTTCCAAAGAGGTAATCTTCCAGAAAATCATAGCGATTTTATTAATTAGTTTTGGCTTGGTGATTTTATCTATCAAATGAAGGCAATTTCCAAAATATTATTAATTGTTTTAGTCCTCTTGATTGCTTTAGCCGGTTTCTTTTTCCTTTGGCAACCCAAAGAAACCGGAGGAATTGTCTGGGGGGTTAATTTTTCTCAAAAACACGCCACCTATTTAGGCACTGACTGGCAAAAGTCATACTCGGCAATTTTAACCGATTTAAAGGTAAAGAAAATAAAACTCGCTTCCTACTGGGATTTAATTGAAAAAGAAAAGGACGTTTACGATTTTGCCGACCTTGATTGGCAGATAAGAGAAGCGGAGAAATATAATATTGAGATTCTTTTGGTTATCGGCATGAAAACCGGTCGCTGGCCGGAATGCCATATTCCCGGCTGGGCCAAGGGTTTGGATAAAGAAGTTCAGCAGGAAGAAATCTTAGAATTGGTTGAACAGCTTGTTTTACGTTACCAAGGATCAGAAGCTGTTTTCGCCTGGCAGGTGGAGAACGAGCCCTTTTTCCCTTTTGGCGAATGCCCTTGGGTTGATAAAGAATTCTTGAAAAAAGAGATAGCTTTTGTAAAATCTAAAGATAACCAGTCAAAACCCATTATTGTTTCCGACAGCGGGGAAGGTTCTTTATGGATAACAGCTGCCAGTTTTGGAGATATAGCTGGTACTACGATGTATAAAAGGGTTTGGGTCCGCCAAGTCGGCATTTATCTAACCTGGCCTTTTCCTTCCGCATTTTATTATTTGAAGACAAAATTAATCGAGAGCTTATTTGATAAAAAGGTAATCTGCATTGAACTGCAAGCTGAGCCTTGGTGTGCAGCCGGCATCAACGACTGCTCTTTGGACGAGCAGAAGAAAACCATGGATTTGGCACAATTCAGATATAATATTAATTTCGCCAAAAGGACCGGGATAAAAGAATTCTATTTATGGGGGGCCGAATGGTGGTATTGGCTTAAAGAAAAACAAAATGATTCTGGAATATGGGACGAAGCTAAGAAATTGTTTTAATGAGTATTCCTTATTATTTGAAAATTGGGCGAGCGGCCGAGCTAAAAGACAAAAAAGAGAGAATAATTTTTAGAGCCCTGGAAATTCTTCCAGGTGCTTTCAGTTGGTTGACCCTGTTTACGATTATTTTGCTTTCTTGGTTGAAGCCGACTTGGATGGCCGTTTTTATTATTTGTTTCGTCGTTTATTATCTGGCCCGGGCGATTTATCTCGCCTTACATCTCTATTCCTGTTATAGACAAATGAGGAAGAATGAGAAAATCAATTGGATTGAAAAATTAAATCGTTTGCCGGTAGAAAAATATCAATTATCGATTAAGGATTGGCGGGAAATTTATCATTTGGCTGTTTTAGTGTTGTATCAAGAGCCACTGGAGGTTGTCAGAGCTTCTTTTCAATCTTTGGCTGAGACCGACTGGCCGAGAGACAGGATGATCGTGATTTTAAGCTGCGAAGAAAGAGGAGGTGAGGAAACTAAAAAAGTGGCCGAGGCTATTGAAAAAGAATTTAAAGACAAGTTTTTCAAATTACTGATAACCTATCATCCAGTCGGTTTAACCGGCGAACTGGCAGGAAAAGGTTCTAATGATGCTTGGGGGTCAAGACAGGCAAAAGAAAAAATTATCGATCCTCTAAAAATCCCTTATGAAAATATTATCATTTCTTCTTTTGACGTTGATACATGTGTTTTCCCAAAATATTTCAGTTGTCTCGCCCATCGTTATTTGACGGTTAAATCACCCGTGCGGACCAGCTTCCAGCCAATCCCTCTTTTTATTAATAATATCTGGCAGGCGCCGCCCATTTCTCGAATTTTCGCTTTTTCAGCCAGTTTTTGGGAGATGATGTGTCAGGAGAGGCCGGAAAAATTACTGACCTTTTCCTCTCATTCTATGAGCTTTAAGGCCTTGGTTGACGTTGATTTTCGGCAGACAAACATAGTTTCTGACGATTCCCGGATCTTTTGGCAGTGCTTTTTAAGATACAGCGGAGATTATAAGGTGGTTTCTTTATATTATCCTGTTTCTATGGATGCTAACGTCGCTCCGACCTTTTTCAGGACGATGAAGAACGTTTACAAGCAGCAGAAAAGATGGTCTTACGGCGTGGGCGATATCCCTTATTTTTTATTCGGATTTTTAAAGAATAAAAAAATCAGCTTAAGAAAAAAGCTCTATTGGTTTTTTATAATCGGGGAAACCCACTGGTCTTGGGCAACTGCGTCTTTCATAATCCTTTTACTTGGTTGGTTACCCGTTATTTTAGGCGGAGAAGCTTTTCGCCAGACAATCCTTTCTTACAATCTGCCTATTTTTACTCGCAACATTATGACGGCCGGTATGATTGGCTTGGTATCTTCTGCTTATTTCAGTATTTTATTAATGCCGGCCAAGCCAATTATTTATGGAAGGAAAAGATATTTGTTTTTGGTTTTGGAGTGGCTTTTACTGCCGGTGGTAATGATTTTTTTCACCAGCTTGCCCGCCTTGGAGGCTCAAACCCGCTGGATGTTCGGCAGATATATGGGTTTTTGGCACACGCCCAAAACCAGAAAGTAAAAATATGCTCTCAATTATTATTCAAACTTTGAACGAAGAGAATTATCTACCTTTGTTATTAGAATCTATTAAAAGGCAGTCTTTTAAAGATTACGAAATTATTGTCAGCGACGCTGGCTCACAAGACAAAACCTGCGAGATAGCCAGGCAATACGACTGCAAAGTTGTTAGCGGCGGTTTTCCTCCCAAAGGTAAGAACGAAGGGATAAAGGCATCTCAGGGAGAATTGATTTTATTTATTGATGCTGATACGATATTAGATGGCAATTCGCTGGGCAAATTCCTAGGAGAGTTTAAAAAAAAAGAACTTGATGCAGCAACTTTCCTGTTAAAATCTGAAGGTAAATTTCACAATTTATCCTACAGGTTTTTATACAATCTCCCTTCCTTGTTGACAGAAAAGTTTTTACCCCAGGCCATGAACATTATCTTAGTTAAGAAATCTTTTCACCGAAGTTTTGATGAAGAGATAAAGCTTGGCGAAGAGCTGGATTATGTCAGGAAAATAGCCAAAAGCGGGAAGTTCGGGGTATTGAGATCAGCCAAAGTTTTCGTTTCACCACGGCGATTCCGGCAGGACGGCTGGCTGAAAACCTGGCTTAAATATTTCTTATGCCAACTTCATATGATTTTTTTTGGCCCAGTCAAATCGGATATTTTTAAATATAGGTTTAATCATTACAAATGAAAAAAATTATCTCTTCCATTTATATCAAATTCAACGAGAAGATGGTTGATGAATTGTCGCCCTATATTCGTAAAAACAGCAAGGTTTTAGATTTCGGCTGCGGTAGGGGCTTTTTGGGTTCTTTAATTAATAAGAAATTAGGAGCTCGGGTTGGGGGACTTGATGTCAGAGATAGTCGTAAAACTAATTTACCTTTTACTTTTTTTGACGGCAAAAAAATACCTTTTCCGGACAACTATTTTGACATTGTTTTAGTTTCGTATGTTTTACACCATACAGCCAGCATTAAAAATCTTTTGCTTGAGATAAAGAGGGTTTGCCGGGGGAAAATTATTATTTATGAAGATACACCAGAAAACTTTGTCCATCGAATCTTCTGTTGGTTGCATGGTAATTTGTTTAATATTTTCTTTAAGATCCCCAGCCGATGTCGCTTCTTGCCCAAAGCCAGTTGGTTCCGTCTTTTTAAGAAAATTCAATTAAAACCACTTTATATAAAAAACATTAAACTTTTCAATCCTATCTACATAACAAAAAGAACTCTTTTTGTGGTAGAATGAGTTGTATGGCAAAAATCTACCTAGATTACGCTGCCACCACGCCGATTGACCCGAAAGTTCTGAGAGCAATGCTGCCTTACTTGAAAAAGGATTTCGGCAATCCCTCTTCTATTTATCAGCTGGGACAGAAAGCGCTGGAGGCGGTTAATGACGCTCGCGGCAAAGTGGCTGATTTTTTGGGCTGTTCGCCTGGAGAGATTGTTTTTACCGGTTCAGCTACCGAAGCCAACAATTTGGCTATTTTCGGGGCAGTTAAAAACATCAAAACCCGGCCCCACATGATTACCAGTCAGATTGAGCACCACGCTGTTTTGGAGCCCTGCCAAGAGCTGGAGAAGCAGGGGGTAGAAGTGACTTATCTGCCCGTTGATAAAGATGGATTGGTTCAATTGGCTGACGTTAAAAAAGCGTTGAAAAAACAGACGGTTTTGGTTTCCATAATGTACGCTAACAACGAAATCGGCACAATCCAGCCGATTGCTGAAATAGCCAAACTGATAAAAAAGATCAATCATCAGACTTTATTTCACACTGACGCTGTCCAGGCCGTAAATTTTCTGGAGTGCGACGTTAAAAATCTCGGGGTTGACCTTTTAACCTTAAGCGGCCACAAGATCTACGGGCCGAAAGGCGTTGGCGCTCTTTTTGTCAAAAAAGGAACTGAAATTTCTCCTTTGATTTACGGGGGCGGGCACGAAGCCGGGTTAAGGTCGGGCACAGAGAATGTGGCTGGCATTGTTGGCTTAGCCGAAGCTATTAAAGAAACCCAGGATCCTAGAATCAAAATCCACAATATTAAAATCAAGCATTTGAGAGACAAAATCATCAGAACCATATTAAAGACGATTCCCGGGGTCAGATTGAATGGCTCTCCGGTTCATCGTCTGCCCAACAACATCAATATTAGTTTTAAAGGAGTTGAAGGCGAAGCCATTGTCATCAGCTTGGACCAGAAAGGGATTGCCGTCTCAACCGGTTCAGCCTGCTCCTCAAAAACTCTGGAGCCCTCTCATGTTTTGAAAAGCTTGGGCCTTTCCGACGAGGAAGCCCACGGTTCCTTAAGGATAACTTTGGGCCGGCCGACCACCCAGAAAGAAATTGAGAAACTCCTCAAGGTTTTGCCTCCGATCATCCAAAGATTAAGGAAAATATCAGGCTATAAATAACATGCCACAATATTATTCCAAAAAAGTGCTGGAGCGCTTCCTTCGTCCCAAAAATATGGGTAAAATAAAAGAGGCTTCCGGCGTCGGCGATACGCAGAACTTGCGTTGCGGGGATGTCATGAAAATTTATATTAAAGTCAGGCAGGAAAAAGGCAAAGAGGTTATTAAAGACGCCAAGTTTGAGACAATGGGCTGCGGGCACGCCATCAGCATCTCCGACATGATTTGCGATTTGATTAAAGGAAAAACATTGGCCGAGGCCTTGAAGGTTGGCTATAAAGATATTGCTCCCCAGTTTGGGAATATTCCGCCAGCCAAAGTCCACTGCGTCCATTTGGCCGAACAGGCCGTCAAATCAGCGGTGGAGGATTACCAAAAAAGGAAAAAATAACATGTCTTTGTACGATTTGCCACAATTCAAATTTCCCGGGGTTAAGTTCCCGAAAACGAAAGGTGATAAAGCATGTTCGGGAGGAATTTTTAAAACATTAATCCTGACCGTTGTCATTGCCTCGGTTTTCGGATTTTTAGCTGGCATTGTCTCTGGCAGTGTTTTCTATTTGGAAATCAGGAATTATTTGTCGGAAATGCCCGGATTCCAGCAACTTCTTGAAAAAGAACCAGCCACAGAAACCCAGTATCTCGCTCAAACCACCCAAGAGCAGGCCATTATCAACGTGGTCAACGAGACTTCGCCGGCCGTCGTCAGTATTATTGTGACCAAGGATTTGCCGGTCTACGAGAAATATTACCAGAGTCCGTTTGAGGAATATTTTGACATACCCCAGTACCGCCAGAAAGGCTACGAAACCCAGGAGATCGGCGGGGGCAGCGGCTTTATCGTTTCCGAGGAAGGCATGATTATAACAAACAAGCACGTCGTTCTTGACGCTGAAGCCGACTACACGGTTTTTACCAATGATGGCAACAAGTTTAACGCTCAGGTTTTAGCCCGCGACCCATTCCAGGATTTGGCTGTCTTGAAGATTGAAACGGAAAAAAATATTGACGGCAACGGCGATTTGGTTGAGAAAAAGTTTTCCACGGTCAAATTAGGAGACTCGGATAGTTTGCAACCGGGCCAGACAGTAGTGGCCATTGGCAACGCTTTGGGAGAATTTCGCAACACAATTTCGGTTGGAGTTATTTCCGGTTTGGGCCGGACCATTACCGCTTCGGGCGGTGGTTTTGTGGAAACGATTGAAGACGTTATCCAGACTGATGCAGCCATTAACCAGGGCAATTCGGGCGGCCCACTTTTGAATTTAAAGGGAGAAGTGATTGGCATTAACACGGCCACGGTTCTGGAAGCTCAAAGCATTGGTTTTGCCATTCCGGTCAACAAAGCCAGAAGAGACATCAGGCAGGTAAAAGAACTGGGCAAGATAGTTTATCCATACCTTGGCATTTATTACACTATTATTAATGAAGATCTGCAGGCAGAGTTTGATTTGCCGGTAGCTTTCGGCGCCTGGGTTGGCAGAGATCCTAACGGCGACAAGACGTCGCAGGCCGTTGTGCCGGGAACCCCGGCCGCCGAGGCTGGTTTAGAAGCCGACGATATTATTCTGGAGTTTAACAACGAAAAAATCACCACTGATAATTCTCTATTCAAAATTATTGACCAGTACGATCCGGACGACCAAGTAACTTTGTTAGTTTTAAGAAATGGGGAAGAAATAAATATCATCGTTGTTCTCGGCGAGAAAAAGGAATAAGCTAAAATTTAATTATTAGGCCAAAGAAGGTTTTGCCTTCTTCTTTTTATTACAGGGCTTGATTCTTTTTGGAATTTTCATTAGACTATAATGTGATATAATAATAGATATGAACGGAGCAGGTAATTTTACTCATAAGGCCCAGGAGGCAATTTTAGCGGCCCAGGACAATGCCCGGCAGGCCGGGCAGCAGCAGATAGATGCTTTGCATCTGCTTTTGGCTTTGGTGTCCCAGGAAGGGAGCGTAGTTTTGACTTTGCTCCAGAAAATCGGGGTTGATATTGAGAATTTAAAAAAGAAAGCCAAGACTGCCTTGGAGAAAATCCCGACCATTGCCACGCCCCAAACTTTCGGCCAGTTCTATCTGACCCAGGACATGGCCAAGGTTTTGGATCGGGCTCGGCAGGAATCAATGAAAATGGGCGACGAGTTTATTTCAGTTGAGCATTTGTTTTTAGCTTTACTTGATACCGAGAGCAAGGCTAAAGAGCTTTTGAATAAAGCCAGTTTTTTGCAATCAAGCGGGGCAGCCTCTTTGGAATTCGGTAAACTCAATTACGCCGACGCTTTGAAAATTTTAGCCCAGATCAGGGGCGGCACCCGCATCACTGATCCCGAACCAGAATCAAAATATCAGGTGATTGAAAAGTACGCCCGCAACCTGACCCAGTTGGCCAGAGCCGGCAAGCTTGATCCAGTCATTGGTAGAGAGAACGAAATTCGCAGGCTCATGCAGGTTCTTAGCCGTCGGACTAAAAATAACCCGGTTCTGATCGGCGAGGCTGGCGTTGGCAAGACCGCGGTGGTGGAAGGTTTGGCGCAGAAAATCATCAGGGGAGACGTACCCGAATCTTTGCGGGACAAAGAAATTATTGCTTTAGATTTGGGGGCTATGGTGGCTGGCACCAGGTACCGGGGGGAATTTGAAGATAGGGTCAAGGCTTTATTAAAAGAAGTGCACAGAGCGGGCGGCCGCTATGTTTTGTTTATTGACGAGCTACATACTTTAGTGGGAGCTGGTGCGGCCGAGGGAGCGATTGACGCTTCCAATCTTTTAAAGCCGGCTTTGTCCAGAGGGGAGTTGAGGGCGATCGGCGCCACCACTTTGAAAGAATACCAGAAATATATTGAAAGAGACCCGGCTCTGGAAAGAAGGTTCCAGCCGATTTACGTTTCCGAGCCTTCGATCGAGGACACTTTGGCTATCTTGAGAGGGATTAAGGAAAAATACGAAGTGCACCACGGCGTCAGAATTAAAGATTCGGCCTTGGTGGCTGCGGCCGAATTGGCGGCCCGCTACATTACCGACAGATTTTTGCCCGACAAAGCCGTTGATTTGATGGATGAAGCAACCTCAGCCTTGCGGCTGGAAATCGAATCCGAGCCAGTCGAGCTGGAGCAGTTGAAGCAGGAAATTCAGAAAATAGAAATTGAAAAGCAGGCCTTGAAAACAGAAAAAACAGTTGCAGCCAGGAAAAAAACAACTGTTTTGAACAGAGAGCTGGCTGACTTTAAAGAAAAAGCCAAAAACTTGGAACTGAAATGGCAAACAGAAAAAGATTTAATCCAAAGCATCAGAGGAATAAGAAAGGAGCTGGATGATTTTACTTTTCAGATAGAGGTGGCCCAAAGAGAGGGCAACCTGCAGAAAGTGGCCGAAATTAAATACAGTAAGATTCCCGAACTTTTGAAAGCAATCCAGAAAAAGGAAAAAGAACTGATCCGTTTTCAGAAAAAACACCGTATCTTGAAAGAGGAAGTGGGTGAAGAGGACGTAGCCCGGGTCGTTTCCCGCTGGACCGGCATTCCGGTCACCCGCTTGATCGAGGAAGAAGCCAAGAAACTGGAAAAGATGGAAGATATTATTTCCAAAAGAGTTGTCGGCCAGAAAGAGGCTATTTCCGCTGTTTCAAGAGCCATCCGGCGCTCAAGAGCGGGTATTTCCGAAGAGCAGCGGCCTTTGGGCTCTTTCATGTTTTTGGGTCCGACCGGCGTTGGTAAAACCGAAACTGCCCGCGCTTTGGCCGCATTTCTGTTTAACGACGAGTCGGCTCTAATCAGGCTGGATATGTCAGAATATATGGAAAAACACACGGTCAGCAGAATGCTAGGGAGCCCTCCCGGTTACGTCGGGTATGAAGAAGGCGGGCAATTGACCGAAAAGATTCGCCGCCGCCCTTATGCGGTAATCTTACTGGACGAGGTGGAAAAAGCCCATCCCGAAGTTTTCAATATTCTTTTGCAGATTTTAGAAGACGGCCGATTGACCGATGCCAAAGGCAGAGTCGCTTCTTTCAAGAATGCCATCTTAATAATGACTTCCAATATTGGCTCAGAACACATTGCCAAAATGGGCTCTTTGGGCTTTTTGGACGACAGCGAGGCAGAAACTAAAAAAGACCTCAAAGAAAAAGTTATGGAAGCTTTGCGGGAGAATTTCCGGCCGGAATTCTTAAACAGGATTGACGAAATCGTTATCTTCAACTACCTGGGCAGAGAAGAAATCAAAACCATTGTTGACTTGGAACTGCAAAAAGTGGCTGCCCGCCTCGGCCACAAAAACATCGGGATAAAGGTAACTCAACCAGCTAAAGATCTTTTGGCGGAAAAAGGGTTTGACGCCAATTTGGGCGCTAGACCACTTAAAAGAGTGATTCAAAAAATGGTGCTTGATTCCTTAGCTTTGAAGATTGTTTCGGGCGAAATAAAAGAAAAAAGCAATATAGTGATTGACGCCGAAAAAGACGAAATTATCTTTAGAGGCACGGGCGACTTAGCCGGTAAAAAAGAATGGCAAAAAGTATCCTCAAAATCATAGCCGTTTTCGTTATCGGAACCGTGGGAGGAATTTTCGCTGACCAGATTCTCTGGCCTTATTTTATTGAAAGGCCGCTTTTTTATCAGTACCGC
>CAZMQW010000001.1:67514-101257 GCA_964568775.1 uncultured Candidatus Saccharibacteria bacterium | reverse complement strand
TAACTGGCACACAAGCTGACCTCACTTACGGACTCTCTGCAGCCACTGGCACCTTTTCTGGGGCAATTACAGCTACTGGCGGGTTTATCGGCAACGCCGACACAGCCACCAGCTTAAGAGAGGGAACTACCACTACCTTAGATTGGTGGGGCTCTGAGAGAGCCGGCGACCATATCTCCTGGGACGGCAACTTTGACGTGGACGATGACTTCCTGCTGGACACGGGAGATACCGGCACCTGGCTGACTCTGACCGACATACTAACTGGCACACAAGCTGACCTCACTTACGGACTCTCTGCAGCCACTGGCACCTTCTCCGGAGTCATAACAGCTGCCACCCTGAACACAGGACAGGGAGCCAACGAACTCTATCCTATGAACCAGGGAGTCCAGAGTACAGACAGAGTTACCTTTAATGATTTAACCGTGACTTATGGAGTAGCAGCAGCCACAGGCACCTTTACGGGACTACTTACCCAGACAGGAGGTTTCATTTCCCAGGCTTCTTCCACCATCAGCCACAATTTATCAGTCGGCACTTCCACTACTATGTTCGTGGATTCTGGAAATGGCAAGGTGGGAATTGGGACAGCAATACCAGGTAGTATTTTACATGTTGATGGTTCAAGTGGTTCTCAGAGTACTGCTAATGCTTTAATGACCTTAAGGGATAGCAATAGCAATATCGGCTTTCAGATGGGTGCTACTGCCGGATTCGGTTGGATTAGAGCTGTTGATGTGGGATCTGCTTATCTTACTTACGGTAATTTGCTGTTGGGGGATGATTATGTGGCTATTGGAGATGGAGCTGACAACAACCAATTATATTTAGATACAACAAACGGCAACTTGGGCATAAGCAACGCAAGCCCTACTTCCAAGCTGACCGTTAACGGAGGAGACATCGCTGTCTCTTCCACAGGAAGTGCCACCACCACCATATCATCCGGAGTTTCCACGTTTGCAGGCGGCTTTATCTCCCAGGCTTCTTCTACTTTTACTGGGACATTAACTTCCGAAGGCGGCTTTGTGGGGAATCTGACCGGCAACGCCGACACAGCCACCAGCTTAAGAGAGGGAACCACTACTACCTTAGACTGGTGGGGAGGCCAGAGAGCCGGCGACCATATCTCTTGGGACGGCAACTTTGACGTGGACGATGACTTCCTGCTGGACACGGGAGATACCGGCACCTGGCTGACTCTGACCGACATTTTCACTGGAACACAATCTTCTCTTACCTACGGTCTGTCTGCCGCCACAGGCACATTCTCCAGCTTAACTGCCTCCCGTCTGGTAGCCACGGACGCCTCAAAGAATCTCGTCTCAACT
The DNA here is from genome assembly GCA_964568775.1 of uncultured Candidatus Saccharibacteria bacterium. Lineage (GTDB taxonomy): Bacteria > Patescibacteriota > Minisyncoccia > Minisyncoccales > MHMH01 > CAZMQW01. The sequence goes on along the minus strand of CAZMQW010000001.1, from coordinate 99,923 downwards.
ATTACCCTGGCTAACTTAGTCAGCTCTGTCAGCGACGTTTCCGGCTCCACCGGCAGCACCAACTTCGTTCTTTCAGCCTCCCCCATACTTACGGGAACGGTTAACGCTGCAGCCATTACCATGTCCAGTACCCTGACCATGTCGGGTTCTGTCGCCAATATCGCTCTTGGCTCTAACTACCTTTCCGGCGACGGGGGAGATGAGGGCGTATCTGTAGACGGTTCGGGTAATGTAACCGTTAGCGGTAACCTTACGGTAAATGGAGCAGGCACCCACTCTTTTGCAGGCACAATAGATCCCGCTAACATCGCTGCCTTTACTTTAACCGGCAAACTAACCGCCGGAGCTACAGAGATAGAAGGCTCAGCTTTTGATATTAATGGTGGAACAGTAGATGCTATCACTTCTCTTACTGTGGGCACGGATGGTGCTGGAGCAGACGTCTATCTTTACAGCTCAACCGCAGGAGACCACTTCTTCTGGGACGCTTCAGAAGAAAAGCTTGTCATTACAGGCACTAATGCCCAGAATGCTTTGGAAATACCAGATGGTAATGTCAGTATCACAGATACTTTAACTGCCACCAACATTGGAGCATTTAACTTAACCGGCAAACTAACCGCCGGAGCTACAGAGATAGAAGGCTCAGCTTTTGATATTAATGGTGGAACAGTAGATGCTATCACTTCTTTAACAGTGGCTAATAATGTTGACATAGGCGCTTTTCAATTAAGGGCTTCAAATTTTTATGCTGATGCTGGAGGAATTGGCATAGGCACAGCCCCGACAGAAAACGGCAGTTTAGACCTAACGGGCAATATCTATATGACAGACGATAACTATATTGGTATTTCAGCAGCAGAGAGGATTATCTTTGATACGGCCGGCGATATTGAGATAATGGGGGCTAACGTCGGCATCGGGACGGCGAACCCCACAACCATATTAGATATCAAAGATGCTACCGCTCTATCAGCCAGTGGACAGGATGTCATAAAATTAAGAGCTAATTATGATGCAGCAACCGTTGGTTCTGGTGCATATATAGATTTTACAAATCCAACTCCCACAACTTTAGCAAGGATAGGAGCTCCTATTGAATCTGCTTCTGAAGTTGCTTTAGCTTTTGAGACATATAATTCAGGGGTAAGTGAGAGTATGAGAATAACAGGAGCTGGCAACGTCGGCATCGGGGATACGAGCCCAGCTTCCCTGTTAACTGTGGGCTCGGGAGATTTATTTCAGGTTGATTCTTCCGGTAACATGGTCAAGATTCGTAACGTTACCTATTCCTGGCCTTCGTCTCAAGGGAGCGCCGATACCTATCTTAAAAACGACGGCTCTGGAAATTTGAGCTGGGCAGCAGCAGGAGGCAGTAGCTTAGGCTTCTTCGGGGACGGCTCTGACGGCGATGTGACGATTTCCGGCAATACGTCTCTTTCAAGAGATATGTTTTATAATGATCTGACAGTAGACAATGGAATCACTTTAAACCCCAACGGCTACAGGATATTTGTCAGGGGAACGCTGACCAATAATGGAACTATTGCCAGAAGCGGGAATAACGGAGGTGGCGGCAACAGTGGTTCTGGAACGTCAGCCGGCAGCGGAGGGGGTGGCGGAGCTGCTTTAAGTAGCGGTTCAATCAAGGGCAGTTTGGCTGGCAAAAGTGGCGGTAATGGAGGCGCTGGCAATTATAATTGCGGTGGTGGTGGTAGCGGTAGTAGTAGTGATGAACCATACGCGCAAACATCAGACAGCGGCAGTAGCGGCGGGAATGGCGGCACCGGCGGGGCTGACAGTTTTGGTAGTGGATGTGGCGGCGGAGCAGCGGGGGGTGGCGGGATTTCGACTTTACGGAGTTTGTATAGACTCATTGACCTTTCTTTAGGAGCTTATTTTTCATCGTCAGGCTTTAATCAGATTGGAGGGATAGCTGGAGGAGGTAGTGGTGGCGGTGGCGGAGGAGGCGCGGGCGGAGACCGGCAGACTCCTTTTCCTGATACTCGGGGCGGTGGTGGAGGAGGTGCGGGAGGATCGGGTAGTAATGGTGGAACAATGTTGATTATTGCCAATGACATAGCTAATAATGGAACAATTAGTGCTAATGGTGGCAACGGCGCTAACGGTGGGAACGGCGCAGATGGTCCTGAGGGTGGCGGTGGCGGAGGAGGCGGAGGAGGCGCTGGTGGCTCCGGCGGCCTGCTTATCTTTATTTACAATTCAGCCAGTTGGGGGACCGAAGAAGTTAATGGCGGAACGGCCGGAAGCGGAGGTAGTGGGGGCAGTGGTGGACCTGTTTATGGTTCTGCCGGTTCTCCGGGTGCGAGCGGAACAGCTGGTGCCAGCGGGGTGATTATCAAATTTGCCAACGAATAAAGTTTATATGAACAAGTATAAGGAAAACTTAAAAATCTTTTTAATCCTCTGTTTGCTTTTGAGTGTTTTCGTTTTGCCTTTTGAGGCTCTCGCCAGCCCGGAAATCAAAGCCATTCGCAAGATTCTGATAGTTTCTGAAGGGCAGATAGAGCAGGGGGTTGAGATGTCAAAAACTCTCAATGTTGCCGAAGTGGCCGAAGGCATACCGCCCAGATTGAAAGATAAAGTAACCGAGGATATGCTTCCTTACGTTTACGAGGAAATGATTTATAAGGACGATACAACGCTTCTTGATATGGCCGAGGAGTTACGAAAAGCAATAGAGGAAAACGGAGCTGACATTGCCGAGTATTACCCCATAATCAATGAAAGCATTGAGGCTGGCGATTTGGTTGTTGTCGCTGACAAAGAGAAATTAAACAGCGAGGCAGATTATTTATTGGAGAAATCGGGGCAGATTTACGATCCAAAACTGCTGGGAGTTGTTTCCAGCGAGTCGGCGATGACGATAGGCAGGGGAGTAGAAGTTGAGCCGGAGCAGATCTTAAGACCTGTTGCTCTGACAGGACGGGCGCCGGTAAAAGTCAATCTGGAGAACGGCCCTATCGCCATAGGTGATTATCTTACCTCTTCTAACGTCCCCGGGGTGGCCATGAAAGCCACGGGTAGAGGAAAGGTTGTGGGTATGGCTTTGGAGTCGTTGGGTGAATATAAGATAAATCCCGAGACCGGTTATGGGATGGTAATGATGTTTATTGATATCGGCTGGTACAACGGTTCTTCAGCCACTTCAACAGATTCTCTTTTTAGCGGCGGATTCTTTGAAGGGCTGGGCAATATTGTCAGTGCCGCAGTGGATGCAATTACCGGCATTCCCAAGATGATTGTCAACGGAATTTTGGAAGTGAAAAACAACGTGGTTGCCCACGGATTTTTCCAGGGCATTTTCCGGGTGTCAAAAACCCTGGTCTTGGGCAGAACAATAACCATAGAGAATGCCGTGACCGCCGAAAATACCCAGCTCGGCGTTGCGAGCGAAGACGATGAAAGCTTGTCGTTCGTTACCTACAGCATTGTTTCGCCGAGAAAAGAAATAATGGTTTCCGGTTCGGGCAGGCTTTTAATGGGGGAGGATGGAAAGGTTGAAGCGAAAATCGCTTTCCACCCCTATTTCAGCGCCATTCTTTCAGAAGAGCAGCCGGTCAGAGTGATAGTCACCCCGACCACTTACATGAATGGCCATCTTTATGTGTTAGAAAAGAGCATCTACGGATTTACTATCAAAGAAATCAATTCCCAGGACGAGGGAGCAGAATTTGACTGGATAGTTACCGCTCGTTTAACCGATCCGGAACGAGCCCAGGAGGTGTTGGAAGAAACCGAAACTATCGCTACTCAGGAACCAGCCGAAGATGTTGCTGTCTGTCAAAACGGAGAAAACAAGCCCTGCGGCACAGAAGTTGGCGTTTGTCAGATCGGCGTTCAAATTTGCGAACAGGGCGTTTGGGGGGAGTGCATCGGAGCGGTTATGCCGGCCGAAGAACTGTGCGACGACGTGGATAACGACTGCGACGGTGAAATTGACGAAGACGGAGTGTGCGACAGCATTACAACCGACGAGCCACCTTTAGACGATACTGTTCCGATTGATACTGCCACATCTACGGAACCTACAGCCACATCAACAGAGCCCATAATACCAGATTCTGAAGAGGGAGATACAACAACCACTACTGATGAGACAAGCACATCCACTGAACCGATTATTGAAGAACCGGAAGAATCAACCGAAGCTACCTCAACAGAAAGCGCCACTTCGACAGACAGCTAACCTTTAATTTTCCACAGATTTGCCCTTGACTGGTTTTCTTGTTCAGGAGAAAATATAGTAACCTCAGCTGTATCGGATATAACATGCCGATATGGTTTAAAAAAGTTGAATGAATAATCAAAAAAGACGAGATTATATAACTTTAAAGGAAGCAACGAAATTCTGCGGTTATTCACAGGAATATTTAAGCTTGCGCGCTCGGAAAGGTAAATTGAAGTCAGTCAAGCTCGGCCGAAACTGGGTTACCAAAAAAGAATGGCTGGAAGAATATTTGAGCGGGGTTCAAGATTACAATAATTATATTAAAACAATAAAGGCGAAGAAGAAAAAAGCGCTGAAAAAGCGGATGATAAAACATCCTCCGCCGGGAAACCTGCCAATTGCCAAAACTCCAAAAATCAAGCTTGGGGAACTGAGGCTGGGTTTCGTAGCTGCTTTGATTCTGGTTTTGATTGCGGCCGGGGGGATATTAGGTAAAGACAGTGTGCTTGAGACGTACGACGACATAGACTATTACGCTGAAACAATTACTGACAACATATCAGCCGCTGCCGACAATGTTTTAGCAAACATGGAATATAAAAGCGTTTTAGCTTCAGCATCCGAAGTTTTCAAAGAATACGGCCAATGGCTGGAAGGCAAATACTTCGAAGCTGATAAAACTGTTATAAAAATCAATGATTTGTTTATATCCACCATACCCCAAAACATTGTTCGGGCTTATACCAAAGCCGATGAGTTCGTTGAGCAGAAATTTACCAACTTTATACAGATAATTCTAGCGGTCGGTGGTTTTGATAAAAAATCTGATAGCGTTGATATCGGGACAGCGTCTTTGTCGGACAAACTTAAGATTATCGGGGCAAACGCTGATTTCGGCGATAACGCCCCAACAACTGTTTTCATGGTTACCGACGAAGGCATTTTATTTATTGGCGAGCCGGAGGACGAAGAAGTTGGAATTAAAGGGATTACTCTTTATGACGCAATAACCGAGGAGCCCTATTGTCTAACCATAAAGAACGGCGAGATAACAATTACAGTCGGCCAGTGTGGTTTTTAAACTACAGTAAAATAAAGGAAGGAATAACAGATATATTACTGCCAAGAAGATGCCTTAATTGCGGTCGAGAAGGGCAATATATCTGTGATAGCTGTGAAATACTTTTGAATGAAGCTTCCAACGAACGCTTAATTCTGCCGAATGTTATGACTGTGTGGGAGTATGAGGGACTGGTTAAAAAAGCTATTTTAAAAGTAAAACAAGAAGGTTGCTACGATATTATCAGTGGGCTGGTAAATATGGCTTTCCAAAAGATTGAACTCAGCCTTTCTCCAGATACATATATTACCTATGTGCCGGTTCACAAGAAAAAAGAAAAACAAAGAGGTTTTAATCAGGCCGAACTGATAGCCAGGCAGATTGCCAGACTGGCTGGCAGAAAAGTCACACCTCTTTTGACGATGGCAGCTGATAAACCCTTACAGACCAGTTTGATTTCCCGGGACAGAGTCAAGAACGTTAAGAATGCCTTTTTACCTTTGTCAAATAAAGACAAACCGCGATCGGTTCTCTTGGTTGACGATTTTTACGCTACCGGAGCCACCTTGAAAGAATGCATGAAAATATTGGCGAATTCAGGGGTAAAGAACGTTTACGGTTTCACCCTGGCTCGCGACTTCAACATATAGTATAATATTAATTAGCAGTTAATTTTAAATTCATGCAGAACATATTTAACCGCATCATCAAAATAAGCATATATGCGTTAACGTTTTTGCTGCCTTTGTTCTTTCTCCCTTTCAGCTTCGAGGTTTTAGAATACAATAAGCAGATTTTATTGCTTTTCCTGGTCTCGTTGGCTTTCTTCGCCTGGCTGGCTAAAATGGTTATTTGCGACAAGGAAATACGTTTTCGCCGTTCTCCCTTGGATATATTCGTTTTGGTTTTTATTTTTGCGGCGATATTATCGGCTGTTTTCTCGGTTGACAAGGGTTCAAGCCTCTACGGCTTCTACGGCAGGTTCTCCAACGGCTTGATCGGTTTGTTGTCGTTGGGCGCGCTTTACTTTTTAATCACCAATAATGTTAATTCAACCTCAGAAAAGCCGAACATTTCAGTCAAGGGACTATTGAAGGCGTTTTCCTGGTCAGGCTTCCTGGTGGTTTTGACCTCTTATCTGGCTGTCTTCGGGGTTTTCGCCAAATCGGCCGGCTTTTTGCCGGGATTTATGACCTCGCGCTTTTTCAATCCGGTGGCTGTTTTTCTTGAGGGTTTGAGCATATTTTTGGCAATATTTCTTGTCTTTTTAGTCGGCAAAATATTAATCTCGGCGAGGTCTTCAATAATCCATTATTTATTTCTGGCTTCGGTTTTATTCCTGATGATTATTGTTGATTTTACTCCAGCTTGGATAATCCTGATGGCAACGTTAGCAATGCTGGTCATTCTCGGCTTATGGAAGAGGCTTTTTCGGGAAAACGTCAATCGTTTGCTGCTACCCATATTTTTAATAATCATTGCCGTAATCTGCATTTATCTGCAGCCGGCGAAATTGATTTTTAAAGAAGATTCTGCCGTAGCTAATCTGCCCCAGGAGCAGGTTTTGGATCAGGAAACCTCCTGGAAAATAGGATTGTACAGCGCGATTGGAAACGTTAAAAACGGCATTTTGGGCTCTGGCATCGGCACTTTCAATTACGATTTTGCCAAAGAAAAGCCTTTAAGCATAAATGAGGACTGGCTGTGGCAATTAAGATTTGACAGGGCGGGCAGTTTCTTCGCCGAAACTCTGGCGACAATGGGATTTTTGGGCATATTGAGCTATTTATCGCTGCTGGCGGTGTTCCTGGTGATAAGCTATTTCTTTTTGCGGCAGAAATCTCAATCTCTGCTTTTGCTGATGGTATTGGTGGCTCTGATTGTCGGCCAGTTCGTGTTTTATCAAAACACAACCCTGGCTTTTCTTTTCTGGCTGGCTTTGGGACTTTCGGTTGTCTCTTGGCAGAAACCGATCAGGGAAAAAATTATTTCTTTCAAAAACTTTCCTGAGCTGAGTTTAGTCTTTTCAACATTGGTGATTTTAATAGGAGTAGGATTTTTAAGCCTGTATTTTTTCAGCGTCAAACATTATTTAGCCGATACCAATTACGCTGCCGCCCAGGAACTGGCCGGCGGACCGGAAAGAGTCCAGTTTTTGGAAAAGGCGGTTAATTTGAATTTGAGATTGCCTCAATACCGGGCTTCTTTAGCCAGGGCTTACATTAACGAAGCTTTGACAGAAGCAAAAAAACCAGCGGCCGAACAGGATACCGACCAGATCCAGCTGTTGATCGCCAACGCCATTAACCAGGCCAGAATCGCCGTTGATTTGGCTCCCAACCAAGTGGCGATGTGGGAAACTCTGGGCGTGGTCTATCGGGAAGCCGGTTCGGTGGCGACCGGTGCGGTGGATTGGGGGATAAAATCGTTCGAACGGGCGATTGAACTTGAACCGAACAGCCCGGCGGTTTATAACGAACTGGGCAAGCTTTATCTGGCGATCGGCGATGATGACAAGGCCCGCGAATACTTTTCAAAGTCATTGGAGAAAAAACCAAACTATGTCAACGCTCTGGTTCAGCAAGTTCTGCTTTTGGAGATAGAAGGGGATACGGCCGCCGCCTTGGAAAGGCTGGAAGAGTTGGCGGTTGACTATCCTTTGAGCGCCGAAGTTTTATTCCAGTTGGGCAGATTTTATTTTAACAACAATCAGGTGGAGGAAGCTGTCTTGCAATTCAAGAAAGTGATCATTTTGTCGCCGAATCATTCCAACGCCCACTATTCCCTGGGAATAGCCTACGTATTTCAAGGCGAGATCCAGCTGGCCATTGCCGAGTTTGAGAAGGTTTTGGAATTGAACCCTGGCCATCAGGACGTGATTGAAAAACTGGAACAGTTGAGGTAGGGCTTGACAAAATATGGTGAATAGTTATAATTGAAACACCAATCAAATTCAGATATTTGTAACCTTTTTTATACTTGATCGCCCTCTCCGATTAAAAAATAAATAAATTTTCTCCCTAAAGCAAGTTGATTAGGGCAGTTTTTATTTGTATGCCTTCAATCAAAATAAAAAACTTTGCCAAAACAAGAGTCCATCTTCCTCTGCCTTATCTTTTGAAAATCCAAAAAGATTCCTGGCAGAGGTTTTGGGTTCAGGATCTTAAAGAGCTTTTTTCTGAAGTGTCGCCGATCAGGGACTACACCGGCAAGGAGCTGGAGCTTTGGTTTTTGGATTACAAGCTGGACAAGCCGAAATACAAAAACGACCTGGAGGCTAAGCAGAACAATGATTCTTACGAGGTGTCTTTAAGAGTTAAGACAAAGCTGGTTAACCTGAAAACCAAAGAGATTAAAGAGCAGGAGGTTTTTCTGACCGATTTTCCTTTAATGACAGAGCGGGGAACTTTTATCGTTAACGGCGTGGAAAGAGCGGCCATATGCCAGCTGATCCGTTCGCCAGGAGCTTTCATCAGCGCCAGAACGGTTGGTGGCAAAAGCTATTTCGGTGCCAAGATAATTCCCAACCGGGGCGCCTGGCTGGAATTTGAGTCGGAGCCGTCCGGCTTCATCGGCGTTAAAATTGACCGTAAAAGAAAAGTGGCTGCTACCACGCTTTTGCGGGCTTTTGGCGTTGAAAAGTTCGATGATGGATTAAAGCCTACTCTAGAAAAAGACCCTACCCACAACCAGGCCGAAGCCGTGGTTGAAGTTTACCGCAGATTAAGACCGGGCGATTTAGCTACGTCCGACAGCGCCCAAGAGCTAATCAATAACATGTTTTTCAACTTTGAAAGATATGATTTGTCCAAAGTAGGTCGCTGGAAAACCTGGCAGCGTTTACCTGCTCTTAAGCCTAAAAGAGCCGACAAAGACATTAGAGTTGAAGACAGGGTTCTAAAACCAGAAGACGTGGTTGAAGTTTTACGAGAGATTATAAAGCTCAATAATATGCCGGATGCTAAACCAGATGAGATTGATCATTTGGGTAACCGCCGGGTCAGAACTTTAACAGAACTGTTACAAAACAGGATGAGGGTTGGTTTAATGAGAATGGAAAGAATTGTCAAGGACCGTATGTCCACCCTTGATGTCTATACTTTGACTCCTGGTCAATTAATCAACCCCAGACCGGTTATGGCCGTGGTTAAAGAATTTTTCACTTCTTCCCAAATGTCCCAATTTATGGATAATGAAAATCCTTTAGCTGAATTGGAACACAAAAGAAGGTTGTCAGCTACCGGGCCGGGCGGTTTAACGAGAGAGCGAGCTGGTTTTGAAGTCAGGGACGTTCAGCCTTCCCACTACGGCCGGATCTGTCCGATACAGACGCCCGAAGGTCCCAACATCGGTCTGGTGGGGCACTTAGCCGGTTACGCAACCATCAATCCTTACGGTTTTATTGAAACACCATATTTTAAAGTAGAAAAAGGTAAAGTAACCTCCCAAGTCCAATATTTTTCCGCTTATGAAGAAGAAAAATACAACATTGCCCACGGTGGCACTTTAGTCGACGAAAAGAACAGAATCGTTTCCGAAAAAGTGGAAGCCAGAAATCAGGGAGAACCGGTTATTGTTCCCCGCGACAAAGTTGATTTTATTGATGTTTCTTCCGAACAATTCATTTCTCTGGGCACCTCTCTCATTCCTTTTTTGAGGAACGACGACGCCAACCGGGCTTTGATGGGTTCCAATATGCAGCGACAATCTGTGCCGGTCATTAAACCCGAAGTTCCTTTGGTTATGACCGGAGTGGAAGAAAAGGTGGCGCGGGATTCCGGCCAGGAAATAATTGCCGAAGACAGCGGCACAGTAAGCGAGGTTGACGCTGAACATATCAAAGTTGGCCGGAAAGTTTATCCTTTAAAGACTTTCATCAGGACCAACCAATACACTTGTTTTCATCAAAGGCCGCTGGTGCAAAAAGGCGACTGGGTCAAAAAAGGCGACATTTTAGCTGATGGGGGAGCTATTGACCAGGGCTATTTGTCTTTGGGCAGAAACGTTTTGGTGGCTTTTATGCCTTTCCGCGGCTCCAACTTTGAAGATGCTATTATCATCTCAGAAAAAATGGTTCAAAACGATGTTTTCACTTCCATTCACATTGAGAATTTCTCCTGCGATGTCAGGGAAACCAAATTGGGTCCCGAGCAAACAACTTCCGATATTCCCAATGTCGGCGAGGAAAAATTAAAAGATTTGGACGAAGAAGGGGTTGTTAGGATCGGGGCTGAAGTGGGGCCCAACGATATTTTGGTCGGTAAGATTTCGCCCAAGGGAGAGCAGGACTTAACCGCCGAAGAAAGACTGCTTAGAGCCATTTTTGGCGAGAAAGCCAGGGAAGTTAAAGACAGTTCCTTGCTAATGGAGCACGGCAAAAAGGGTAGAGTCACCGGGGTGAAGATATTTTCAAGGGATCAGGGTCATAAACTGGAGCCGGGCATCATTAAAAGAATTCAGGTTGAGGTGGCCCAGGTCAGAAAGATTAATGCTGGCGACAAGCTGGCCGGAAGACACGGCAACAAGGGCGTTGTTTCAAAAATTTTACCGGCGGAAGAAATGCCTTTCCTGGCCGGAGGTATACCCGTTGATATTATCATTAACCCCTTGAGCGTGGCTTCCAGAATGAATATTGGCCAGATTTTGGAAACTCATTTAGGCTGGGCCGCTCATAAATTAGGTTATCACGCTGTTTCCCCGGCTTTGTCAGGCGCAGACGAACAAGACATTAAAAAAGAATTAGATGAGGCCGGTCTGTCGACTGACGGCAAAACTGTTTTGTATGACGGCCGGACCGGCATACCTTTCCCCGAGAAAATCACGGTCGGCTACATATATATGATGAAGCTGATTCATATGGTTGAAGATAAACTGCACATGAGAAGCATTGGTCCTTATTCTTTGATTACTCAACAACCCTTGGGCGGCAAGGCCCAGTTCGGCGGCCAAAGGTTCGGGGAAATGGAAGTTTGGGCCCTGGAAGGCTACGGCGCTGCCCATACCTTGCAGGAAATGCTGACCATCAAATCGGACGATGTGCCCGGAAGAGCAGCAACCTACGAGGCGATTCTCAAAGGAGACAAAATCAGGAATCCGGGCGTACCCGCTTCCTTTAATCTTTTGGTTAACGAATTGAAGTCGTTAGGCTTGTCAGTAGAAGTTAAAGAAAAAATAATAAAAGAAGAAAAATGAGAGTAATTGATTTAGAATCAATCAGAATAAAGCTGGCTTCGCCCGAAGATATCTTGAACTGGTCGCATGGCGAGGTTCTTAAACCAGAAACCATTAATTACCGCACCCAGAAATCGGAAAAGGACGGGCTGTTTTGCGAAAGAATCTTCGGCCCGGAGAAAGATTACGAATGCTACTGCGGTAAATACCGCAAGATTCGCTATAAGGGAATAGTCTGCGACAAGTGCGGGGTGGAAGTGACCAAAGCCGCGGTCAGACGGGAAAGAATGGGCCACATCAAACTGGCCTCTCCCTGTTCGCATATCTGGTTTTTGAGAGGTGTGCCTTCAAGAATGGGCATGATTTTGGATATTCCCATGTCCCATTTGGAAGGAGTTATCTATTTCGCTTCCTATATCGTAACCAAGGTTTCCGAAGAAGCCAGGAAAAAAACTTTGGCCGAGATTGAAAAGGAATACAAAGGTAAAGTCAAAAGCCAAAAATTAAAAGCTAAAATTAAAGAATTGAAGACAGCTCGTGATCGAGCCAAGGAAGAGCTGATGAGTCTGAAGCCGATGAAGATTCTTTCCGAGGTTGCCTACCATAATCTGTCTTTAAAATACGGCGAGGTTTTTGAAGCCGGCACAGGCGCTGAAACCCTAAGAAAATTATTCCAGGAAGTCGACTTTAAAAAAATCGTCCAGGACTTGAAGGTTGAGGCGGAGAATACTTCGCCAGTCAACCGCCGCAAGATATTGAGAAGGTTAAGGACTATTAAAGGAATGATGGCGGCTCACATTAAGCCCGAATGGATGTTTTTGACCGTTCTGCCGGTTCTCCCGCCCGATTTGAGGCCAATGGTTCAGCTGGACGGGGGACGCTATGCTTCCTCTGACCTGAACGATCTTTACCGCCGGGTAATCAACCGCAACAACCGGTTGAAATATCTTTTGGAAATCGCCGCTCCCGAAGTAATTGTCAGAAACGAAAAAAGGATGCTGCAGGAGGCGGTTGACGCTTTGATCGACAACGGCATGAGAAAAGGCCAGTTGACCACGGCCACTACCGGCGGCAAAAGGCTTTTGAAATCTTTGGCTGATATGCTCAAAGGTAAACAGGGCAGGTTTCGTCAGAATCTTTTGGGCAAAAGGGTTGACTACTCGGGCCGGTCAGTGATTGTGGTCGGACCTAATTTAAGACTGCACCAGTGCGGTTTGCCTAAAATGATGGCTTTGGAGCTTTTCAAACCTTTTGTCATTAAAAAAATCTTGGACCAGGAGCTGGCTTATAATGTCAGGGGGGCTTCCCGTTTGATTGAAGAAGGCACAGCGGAGGTCTGGGCTATTTTAGAAGAAATCGTCAAAGACAAGCTGGTGCTTTTGAACCGGGCGCCCACTTTGCACCGTCTGGGCATCCAGGCGTTTCAGCCGGTTTTGATTGAAGGGGAGGCTTTAAGCCTTCATCCTTTGGTTTGCCGGGCGTTTAATGCTGATTTTGACGGCGACCAGATGGCGGTTCACGTGCCCTTGTCCGACGAAGCTCAGTCAGAGGCCAGGGAAATTATGTTATCTACTCTGAATATGCTCAAACCAGCCACTGGCGCAGCCGTGGTTAGCCCGGTCAGGGATATTGTTTTGGGTTGCTACTGGGTTACCAAAGTGGCGCTGGGGGCTCAAGGCGAAGGCAAAGTCTTTGGGTCGAAAAACGAGGCGATTTTAGCCAAGGACGCGGAAGTAATTGATCTGCGGGCAAATATAAAAGTAAGAATGGGCCAGGAGCTGGTGGAAACGACCGTCGGCCGGATTCTTTTTAATAATTGCTTGCCCAAAGACTATTCTTTTGAAAACGAGACAATGAACTCAAAAAAATTAGAAAAATTGGTCAGCAAAATCATTGAAAACTACAATAAAGAGATAGCCGAAGACACCTTGGATAAGATTAAGAATCTAGGTTTTGAATATTCAACTATTTCGGGCATCACCTGGGGCATGGATGATTTACGGGTGCCTCCGGAAAAAGAAAAACTACTGGAGGAAGCGGAAAAATCAATTGAAATGATTGACTCTCACTACAAAAAAGGGCTTTTGTCCAAGGAAGAGAAGACTGACAAAGCGATTGAAGTCTGGCAGAAAACCAAAGCAGAAATAGAAAAGCTGGTCACCAAAACCCTGCCACCTTTGGGTTCGGTTATCAGCATTATTGAGTCGGGAGCCCGGGGTACCTGGTCTCAGGTTGTCCAGATGACTGGTATGAAGGGCCTGGTGACTAACCCGGCTGGCGACATTCTGGAACTGCCAGTCAAAAGTTCATTTAAGGAAGGGTTTGATGTTTTGGAATACTTTATTTCGACCCACGGCGCCAGAAAAGGTACCGCCGATACTGCTTTGCGGACTTCGGCCGCCGGCTATCTGACGCGAAGATTGATTGACGTCAGCCACGATGTGGTGGTTATGGAAGAGGATTGCCGCGATGCCGAAGGTATTACTATTTTCCGGCAGGACGCTAAAGATTTAGGACAAAACTTCCTTTTCAAGATTATCGGCCGGGTTTGCTTGGATGATATTAAAGGCGTTTGCAAGAAAGGCGAAATTATTGATTGGCAGAAAGCCGACGCCATTATTAACGCTGATGTTGAAAAGGTTAAGGTGCGTTCGCCCCTGAGCTGCCGTTCAATCGGAGGAGTCTGCCAAAAATGTTACGGCTGGGATCTGGGTAAAAATCAACTGGTCAAGTTGGGCGAGGCAGTCGGCATTATCGCTGCCCAAGCTATCGGCGAGCCAGGCACCCAGCTGACTATGAGGACTTTCCACACCGGCGGGGTGGCCGAAGGAGGCGACATTACCCAAGGTTTGCCCCGGGTAGAAGAAATTTTTGAGGCTAGGATACCGGCGGGCAAAGCGACGATTTGCCAGGTCAACGGCAAGGTTTTAGAGGTAACGCCCGAGAGAATTATTAGGATAAAACCGGAAAGCGAGAAACAGAAGACAAAAAAGAAAAAGAAAGAAGATATAGTGGAATATAAAATCCTTCCCAAAAGGGCGATTTGGGTGGAAGCGGGCCAGACCGTTAAGAAAGGACAGCAGCTGTGTGAAGGTAATCTGGACTTGAAAGAAGTCTTCCAGGTCAGCGGGTCGGAAGCGGCTCAGCGCTACATTATTAAAGAAATTCAGAGGATTTATGTTTCCCAGGGAGCCATTATTCACGACAAGCATTTGGAAGCGATTACCCGGCAGATGTTCTCCCGGGTCAGAGTGAAAGACGGGGGTGGCAGTCAATTCAACTCGGGCGACATTATTGAGTTGTCCAAAGCAGCGGAGGAGAATAAAGCGCTGAAAAAAGAGAAAAAGAAGGAAATAATTTTCCAGCCGGTTTTACTCGGCATTTCCAAAGTTGCTCTGACCACCGACAGCTTCCTTTCGGCCGCTTCCTTCCAGGAGACTTCCCGGGTTTTAATCAAAGCGGCTATTGAAGGAAGGGAAGACAAACTGAAAGGGCTGAAAGAGAACGTTATCATCGGCAAGTTGATTCCAGCTGGCACTGGTTTTAAGAGAAAATAATTAAGCCCGATTAGTCGTTAAAGAACCGCTGTTGAGGCGGTTCTTGTTTTTGCTTAGTTGTTTTGCCTATGGTAAAATGAAAGAGATATGGCCAGAAAGAACAAGCGAAAGTCTAAAAAAAACAGAAAGATAATTGAAAAACCAAAAAAATCTTTGTCGTTCGGCCTGCCCGAAGCAATCAAGGGTTTGGTCTGGGCCACAATCATGTTTTTGGCAGCAATTATTACAGCTCTGTCTTTTTTTGATTTGGCCGGGACGGGTGGAACCTACTTGATGCGGGGTTCCAGGTTCCTGTTCGGCCGGGCAACCTACGCTCTGCCTTTATTTTTAGTTTTGGCCGGTTTGGCTTTCTGGCGGTTGAAATACAAAAGCAGATGGCCGATTATTCTGGCCGTCTTTTTATTGTTGATTGGTTTGGCCGGTATTTTTGAATGTTTGAACCATGAAATCAGACAGGGCGGCTGGGCCGGCTATCTGATTACTTTTCCATTTTTGAAAGCTTTCGGCCTGCTAGCGACCCAGGTCATTTTCGGCGCCATAATTATCATCGGTGCTATCATTATCTGGCAGTTTTTGCACAAGCCCAAAGAAAAACCGAAAGAAGAAGAAAAGCCGGCTTTAATCAAACGGATCTTTGCGCCAAAATTTAAAGTAAAATCGGTTGAAGAACCTTTGCCTCCTTTTACGGTTAAAGAAGAGGCCAAAGAAAAAGCTCCCGCCATTGATTTTAAAACAAAAACCAGCGGTTTAATGGCCAAAGATTACCATCTCCCGCCGGTTGATTTATTGGAGAACGACAAAGGAGTGCCCGCCGCTGGCGATATCAAAATCAATTCGGCCATTATTAAAAGAACTTTGCAGAATTTTGACATTTCGGTTGAGATGTCGGAGGTAAACACCGGTCCGACCGTTACCCAGTACACTTTGAAACCGGCCGAAGGCGTCAAGCTGACTAAAATCACTTCGCTTTCCAATGACTTGGCCTTAGCTTTGTCAGCTCACCCGATCAGGATTGAAGCGCCAATTCCCGGCCGTCCTTTGGTCGGGATTGAAGTGCCCAATAAAATTAGGGTTCCGGTCAGATTGAGGAATTTAATTGAAGGCAGGAATTTCCAGAATTCCACTTCTAATTTAACTTTGGTTCTAGGAAGAGACGTGGCTGGTAATCCTGTTTTCGCTGATTTAGACAGGATGCCCCATCTTCTGGTGGCTGGTTCAACCGGTACGGGTAAAACTATTTGCTTGAACAGTATTGTTTTAAGCCTGCTTTACCAGAATTCGCCCGACATTTTAAAATTAATCCTGATTGACCCCAAAAGAGTGGAATTTCCGGTTTATAACGACTTGCCCCACCTTTTGACACCGGTTATTTACGACGCCCAAAAATCAGTCAATGCGTTTAAGTGGCTGATTGGCGAAATGGAAAGAAGGTTTGAAGTTTTATCCCAGGCGCACACCCGAGACATCGGACGTTACAACGAAGCCATGCTCAAAGAGGAAGAAGAGCCCTTGCCTTACATTGTTCTGATAGTTGACGAATTGGCTGATTTGATGGCGGCTCGGGGCAGGGAGATTGAAGGCGGCATTGTCAGACTGGCTCAAATGGCCAGGGCTGTGGGCATTCATTTGATTTTGGCGACCCAGCGGCCGTCAGTCGAAGTGATTACAGGTTTGATTAAAGCCAACGTTACCTCGCGAATTACTTTCCAGGTAGCTTCCCAAGTTGATTCCAGAACCGTTTTAGACGCGGCCGGAGCGGAAAAACTTTTAGGCTTGGGTGATATGTTGTTTGTTTCGGCCGAGGTGACCAAGCCGAAAAGAATCCAAGCCGCCTATAGTTCGGACAAAGAGGTTAAAAAAGTCGTAAAATTTATAAAAACAGAAAACAAGACAGAAGAAACCACTCCAGAGCTTACTCAAGAGTTGGAAAAAACCTTAAAAGAGCCAGAGCAAAACGGATTTGATTTTGCCGCCGGGGGAGACGACCCGCTTTACGAAGAAGCCAAGAGAGTGGTGACTGAGGCCAAAAAAGCTTCAGCTTCACTGTTGCAGCGGCGGCTGAGAGTCGGTTACGCCAGAGCTGCCCGGCTGCTTGATATTCTGGAGGAAAAAGGAGTGGTCGGACCGGGCGAGGGAGCTAAACCGAGAGAGGTCTATCTGGCAGAAGAAGAAAAAAAGGAGGACGAAGACTGGCAGAAGATATAAATAATTGATATAATTTATCTATGATTAAGAAAAAAGAAATCAAGTCAGAAGCAAACGACCTGCAGGAAGCGGTTGACGAAATAAAGCAAAGATTTGGCGAGGGCGCCATTATGAAGCTAAAGGACGTTAGGGCGGTTGATGTTGACGTGATTCCGACCGGCGCCATTTCTTTGGATATGGCTCTGGGCGTTGGCGGAGTGCCGCGGGGCAGGGTGATTGAGGTTTTCGGCCCCGAGTCCAGCGGCAAAACCACGTTGGCTTTGCACATTTTGGCTGAAGCCCAGAAAAAAGGCGGGGTAGGAGCTTTTGTTGATGCCGAACATGCTCTGGATCCCGACTACGCCAAGAGAATCGGCGTTAAAGTTGACGATCTGCTGATATCCCAGCCCGATTCGGGAGAACAAGCTTTGCAGATTGTTGAAACTTTAATCCGTTCTGGCAAGATTGATGTTATCGTGATTGATTCGGTTGCTGCTTTGACTCCCAAAGCCGAGATAGCGGGAGAAATCGGCGACCAGCATATCGGCCTGCAAGCCAGGTTAATGTCAGCCGCTTTGAGAAGATTGTCCGGCGTTGTCGCTAAAACTAAAACTTCGGTCGTTTTTCTGAACCAAACCAGAATGAAAATAGGAATCATGTTTGGCAACCCGGAAACAACGCCCGGGGGATTAGCTTTGAAGTTTTACGCTTCGGTCAGGATCGATCTGAGAAGAATCGCCCAGATCAAGCAGGGGGATGCGATCGTCGGCTCCCGCATCAAAGCCAAGATAGTCAAAAACAAAGTGGCCGCGCCTTTCAGGATAGCCGAATTCGACATTTATTATAACGAAGGTATTTCTTTGGCCGGCGACATTATCAATACCGCCTTGAAACAAGACATAATAAAAAAAGCCGGCAGCTGGCTTCAGTATGAAAACATTAAATTGGGGCAGGGGATGGAAGCGGCCAAGAATTTCCTGAAAGAAAATCAGCCGGTTCTTAAAAAGATAAAGGCAGCAATCCGAGCTGTCTAGCTCGCTTGATGGCTTTAGCTAACTGGCGCTGGTGTTTAGAACAGACGCCGGTTCTTTTTTTTGCCCTTATCTTTCCCAGGCCGGAAGTAAAACGGCTCAATATTTTTACGTCCTTGAAATCAATTCCTTGGACGTTTTTTTGGCAGAAATAGCAGGCCATGATTATAATGGAATATCTTTGACGTCGATCTCTTCGTCGTTACTTTTTTCTTCTTCAATAATTGGAATGTCTTCTTTAGCTGATTCTATTCCCGCGTTATTGATTGTTTTTTGTCCACGGGGGCCGAGCTGCAGGGTTTGGGCGACCACTTCGGTCCGGAAGCGCTTGTTGCCGGTAGAATCCTGCCAGGATCTCGTTCTCAGCCTGCCTTCAATCATGGCTAGAGAGCCTTTAGTCAGGAACTGGGAGGCGATTTCCGCCAATCTACCCCAGGCTACCACGGTGTGGTATTCAGCTTCCTGCTGTTTCTGGCCGCTTTTGTCAGACCAGATTCGGTTGGTCGCCATACGGAAATTACAAACCGGCTGGCCCGAAGGAGTGCTTCTTAATTCGGGGTCGCTGGTTAAATTGCCGATAAGGATGACTTTGTTCAAATTCATAAATTATTCCTCTTTTAATATTTCATCAAGTTTTTTTTCAATCTCTTTTAGTTCGACCTTTGGTTTCTCTGTTTGGGATTTAAATATTCTGGCCGGTCTTCTGGCCAATTTGGTTTCAATCTTTTCCGGTTTTTTGACTATCAGTAGACATTTTTGAACTTGTTTTTCAGCTTTGAGTTTTTTTTCAAGACCTTCAACTTTGTCCGGTTCGGACCAAAATTCCAGGCTAATCAAAGAAGAGGTCAATTGTTTTTTAATTGGCCGAGCCGGTAATTGGGCGATTAGTTTTTCTTCAGAAAATTCCGGCGTTATTGTACAAGTAAGTTCGTAATACTTCATATTTTAAATTCAATTACATCACCGTCCAGAACCACGTAGTCTTTGCCGACTGTCTGCAGCCAGCCTTTTTCCCGGGCCTTGACCCAAGAGCCAGCCTCAATTAATTTCTGCCAGGGGATAACTTCAGCCTTGATGAATTCGGTGAAGTCAGAATGGACCCGATTGCCCGCTGCCGGCGCTTTGACGCCTTTGGTCAAAGTCCAGGCTCTGGTTTCTTTTCCGCCGGTGATGGTATAAAAAGTTATTAAACTGAGGATATTGTAGCAATTGAGGATTAACTGGTCAAGCTGGGATTTCATTCCCAGTTCCTTGGTTTCTTGATCGGACAGTTCTGAAATTTCTACTTCGTCTTTCAGGTTTATGACCAAATGCTCAACCGGGGGAGGGGAGAATTCGGTTTTATTGTTGGCATTGATCAGATAAATAATCGGTTTTTTACTCAGAAGATTTTCCTTTTCCTTACCCTCCAAATCCTTGAGCTCAAGTTCCGTTTTGATTGTTTCAATGTCGTCTGCGGGATTGAGGTTGTTGCCAAAACCCTTAACCACCTCAACAATAGCATCGCAGTTTCTGATTTGGGCCAAAAATTGGTTGCCTAGGCCTTCGCCCTGATGGGCGCCTTTAACCAAACCGGCGATGTCAACGAATTCAATGATAGTCGGGGTGACTTTCTCCGGTTTGATGATTCCAGCGATTTTTTTCAGCCTTTCATCAGGCACAGCCACCACTCCAACGTTGGGGTTGATGGTTGTGAAAGGATAATCGGCAATATCAACCTGTTTTTTCGTTAAGGCCTTGAAAAGAGTGGATTTGCCCACGTTGGGCAGGCCGACAATACCAACTGAAAATGACATATATTATATGGTATACTGAAATAACATGAAAATCAATCCGGAAATTTTCCGGGCTTACGATATCAGAGGAGTATATCCCAGAGAACTTGACGAAAAGGCGGCCTATTTAATAGGCCAGGCTTTTGTTAAATTTCTGAAAAAGCCGAAAGCGAAAATTGTAGTTGGTCGTGACAATCGTCTTTCCAGTCCGGCTCTGCACCAAAGCTTGGTTAAAGGAATAACCGATTTGGGGGCTGAAGTAATCAACATAGGTTTGTCTACTACCCCGATGTTTTATTTTGCGGTTGCCCGCTATAAGTTTGACGGGGGGATAATAGTTACCGCTTCCCATAACCCGGCCGATTATAATGGTTTCAAAATGGTTCGCGAAGGTGCGATACCGATCAGCTGGGAAAGCGGCATTAAAGAAATCAAAAGATTGGCCCAGTCCCAGTCGCCGGTTAAGTCCAAAGGTAAAATAATTAAAAAGGAAATTATTAAAGATTACGCCGCTTTCAGCCTTAAAGAAATAGACAAAAAAAAGATAAAAGATTTAAAGATAGTTGTAGATACGGCTAACGCTGTATCAGGCATTGTTATCCCGGAAATTTTAGGGAAACTGCCTTGTCAAGTTCATCATCTTTTTAAAAAATCCGACGGCAGTTTTCCCAATCATCCGCCCGACCCCTTAGCAGCCGAGAATTTAAAAACATTACAAGCAGAAGTAAAGGACAAAAAAGCTGACTTGGGGGTGGCTTTTGACGGCGACGGCGATAGAATTATTTTTGTCGATGAAAAGAGTAAAATTATCTCTGGCGATTTGATTACCGCTTTGATGGCTTCTTTAATCTTGCAAAAAAATAGCGGCGGGAAGATTTTGTATGATGTTCGTTCCAGCAATATCGTTAAAGAAACAATTGAGAAGGCTGGTGGTCGGCCGATTATTTATCGTATTGGCCATTCTTTCATCAAAGAAAAAATGAGGAAAGAAAACATTATTTTCGCCGGAGAGTTTTCCGGCCATTATTACCATCGCGATCACTATTTTAGTGAAGCGCCTATGTTCATTCTGCTTAAAATTCTGATAGCCATAAAAGATGAGTCGATTTCTCGTTTGATTAAACCTTATCAGAGATATTACCACTCCGGAGAAATTAATTTTAAAGTAAAAGATAAAAAAGCAAAGTTAGATCAATTAAAAGAACTTTACAGCCGCAAGCAATCTTTAGAAATAGATGGCTTAAGGGTTGATTTTGAGAATTGGTGGTTTTTAGTCAGACCTTCCAACACCGAACCAGTTTTAAGGTTGGTAATTGAAGCAAAAACAAAAGCCATATTATCAGAAAAGAAAAAAGAGCTGACTAAAATAATCAGCTCGGAGTGAAATAGACGGATGTCTTAATTAATAGAATAGGCCCATTCTTTTCCGCACATTAGCCATGGTTGATTGGGCGATAGTCTCAGCCCTTTTCCTGCCCTGCTCCAAAATTTCCTTAATATAAACTTCTCTGGCGAGAAGTTCTTTCTTTTTGCGCCTAAAGGGCTCCAGTTTTGTCGTTAAAAGTTCGGCCAGAGATTTTTTGAATTCAGCGTAGCCTTTCTTGCTGAATTTCTTTTCTATCTGAGAGATTGGTTTTTCACTGAAAAGAGAATAGATGGCCAAAAGATTGGAGATGCCCGGTTTTCTAGCCGGATCGTATTTAATTATTTTGCCCGGGTCGGTCACAGCCGTCATTATTTTCTTTTTAATGACAGCCGGTTCGTCAAACAGATAAAGGCAGGTTTTGGGGTCGGACTTGGACATTTTTTTCTTGGGATTGTTCAAAGCCATTATCTTGGCGCCGGTTTCCAGCAGCAGGGCCTCAGGCACTTTGAAGGTTTGGCCGTATTTTTGATTGAATTTCCGGGCGATTGTTTTGGTTAACTCCAAATGCTGTTTCTGGTCTTTGCCCACCGGCACTGAATCTGTCTGGTAAAGCAGAATGTCGGCTGCCTGCAGAACCGGGTAATTCAAGAGTCCGGCGTTGATGTTTGTTTTAAATCTTTTAGCTTTTTCTTTGTACTGGGTCATTCTTTCCAGTTCGCCGACCGGGGTCAGGGTATTCAAAAGCCAGCAGAGTTCTGAATGCTCTTTGATTTGGGATTGGACAAAGATGATGCATTTTTCCGGATTTAAACCAACCGCCAAAAGCTCGCTGGCCAATTCCAGGATTTCTTTGTGGAAAGTTTTCGGGTCGCGGTTGACGGTCAAAGCGTGCAGGTCAGCGATAAAGAAAATACACTCTCCCATTTCCTGGAGTTCTTTCCACTGGCTGACAGCGCCGATGTAGGCGCCGATATGTATGGAACCGGTTGGTTGTATACCGCTTAAGATTCTCATAATTTACACTTCAATTATGACCGGTAATATCATCGGTCTCCGCTGGGTCCTAGTATAGAGGAAGTCGCCGATATTATTTCTAACATTATCTTTGACGTAAGACCAGTTGACCGCTCCGCCCGAACCGGCGGTGCGGTTAACGATTTCAATCACTTTTTTTCTGGTATCCTGCAGTAGTTGCCTTGATTCTCTCAGGTAGACGAATCCTCTAGATATTATATCAGGAGAACCCCTGACTTTACCAGTGTTTCGGTCAATAATCGCCACAATGACGAACATGCCATCTTGGGCTAAGGTTTGTCGGTCTCTTAAAACTATTTCACCGACATCGCCGACACCCAAGCCGTCAACCATAACGTAGTTTGATTCAACCGGTTTCCTTTCAATCAAAATTCTTTTGGCGGTTAAGTCAATCACTTGGCCGTTTTCTACTACCGCTATGTTTTTTTCGGGAATACCCTGAGCATGGGCCAATTCAGCGTGGTTGACCAGCATGGAGTACTGGCCGTGGATCGGCACAAAGAATTTGGGCCGCATGATTCTTATCATTTCAGCCAATTCCTCCTGCTGGCCGTGTCCGCCTGCATGTATATCCATCATTTTGTAATGGAAAACCTTGCTTTTCTGCCGGTAAAGTTCATCTTTGAGCACCTGGACCGTTCTTTCATTGCCCGGCACGACCGAAGAAGAGAAGATGACCGTATCCTGTTTTTTAAGCCTGACAAAGCGGTGCTCTCGATTAGCTATTCTCATCAGCACGGCCTGTCCTTCTCCCTGGGCGCCGGTGCAGAGCAGGGTTACTTTGTTGTCGGGATAATTGTTGATCTGGTTGATTTTGATTAAAGTGCCTTTATGGGATTTGATGTAGCCCAGCTTTTTGCAGATTTCTACATTGGTCTTCATTGAGTAGCCATCAACCGCCACTTTGCGGCCGTATTTCTCCGATAGAGCGATTATCTGCTGGATGCGATTGATCAGAGAGCCGAAGGTGACGGCAATAACTCTGCCCTCGGCCTGTTTGAAAATTTCTTCCAAGTTTTCCATGATGTCCTTTTCCGAAAGAGAATGGTTCTTTTCCTCGGCACCAGTGGAATCGGACATCAAAAGCAGAATATTCCTTGAGCCGATTTCTTTCAGTTTTTTAAAGTTGGTCGGCAGATCGTAAACCGGGTTGTCGTCAAATTTGAAGTCGGACGTGTGCACGATATTGCCGATCGGCGTCTGGATGAAAATACCTAGATTATCGGAAATGTTGTGGTTTTGTTTGAAAAATTCAATTTTAAAGGGGCCGAGATTAATTCGGCTGCCGTCTTTTACTTGAGTTATGTTCAGTTTAGGCTGGTGGGGAAAATCTTCCTGTCGTTTGATAATAATTCCCCGCGTTAAACCCGAAGCAAAGAGAGGCGGGTTGCCCAATCGGCCGACCAGATAGGGGACAGCGCCGATATGGTCGTAATGGCCGTGGGTGAACAAGACTCCCAAGATGTTTTTTTCCTTGCCTCTCAAATAGGAAATATTAGGGATGATGTAGTCGACCCCGGGCATGTCTTCTTCGGGCATGCGGAAACCCATATCCACGATCAAAATCGCCTTGTCGTACTCAAGGCACATCATGTTTCGGCCGACCTCGCCGAGGCCGCCTAGAGGAACAATCCTCAGATTTTTTTGTTTTTTCATGGTGCGGACGGTGGGATTTGAACCCACACAGGCTTGCGCCCATAGCGTCCTGAACGCTACGTGTCTGCCGTTCCACCACGTCCGCTTATTAAATCTTTTTTAATAATTGTTTGAGTTCTTTTTTGAATTGGGGATGTTTTAGGGAAAGATAGATGTTTGATTTCAAGTAAGCCAGTTTGTTGCCGCATTCCAGCCATTTGCCTTCAAACTCATAGCCGTAAACAGTGAGTCCCTTTTTAATCATTTCGTTGAAAGCTCCGGCCAGCCTTATCTCGCCTTTGGCTTTGGCGGGAGTGTTGGTTAAGAAATCAAAGACTTTTGAATCAATTACGTACTTGCCGACAATCGCTAAATTGGAAAGCGCTTTATTGGTGGCCGGTTTTTCCTCGATCCCTTTTATTTCGTAAAGCCGGGGGGCTATTTTTTTAACTTTAACAATGCCGTAGGAGGAAAGTTTTTCTTTGGGTAGTTTGTATAAGGCAACGACGGGCTTACGGTATTTATTGAAAACATTGATCAATTGCCGGGAGCAGGGGACTTTAGACTCAACAATGTCATCGCCGAACAAAACCAAACATGGTTCCTTTTTGACCAATCTTTTCGCTTGCAGCACAGCGTGGCCGTCGCCCAGCTGCTCTTTTTGGAAAACCTGGGAGAAAGAAATTTTGTTCGGTTTAAGCTGTTTTTTGAAATAATCTAAAAATATTTCTTTACCCGGTTTGCTGACGAAAATAAATTCTTTTATCCCTGAACCGGCCGCTTCTTCTAAAATGTACTGTATTGCCGCCTTATCAACCAAGGGCCAGATTTCTTTAGCCAATACCTTGCTTAAAGGCAGGAATCTTGTTCCTAAACCAGCAACGGGGATAACCGCTTTTTTAATTGCCATGGAGAAAGTTTAAATCTCTAGGTGTTTGCTTGAGAGGTCTTTTGAAACGTAGTTTAGGTATTCTATCATACTTTTTGTTTTTTGTCCAGCCCTTCTTTGTGTAATAGTAGCAAGCACCCTGTTTTTTAACAAACAAATCGTAGATGTTGCGGCATTTTTCGTCCAGCCAATTGGCTTCTGTCAGGATTTCTTTTTTTGAAGGGTTAATGGTGATATGGCTGTAGTGAGAAGGGATAATCACCGCCTCGCCTTTTTTCGCTTTGACAGCGTAAACGTCTTTGATTTGGTTATTTTGGTATTTTTGTAGAAGATAGATTGCCCGTCCCTTTAAGACAATATACATTTCGCCGTAATTGTCGGAATGTTCATGACCCTTAGTTTTGACGAACTCTTTGCCCAGCATTTTCGGGGGGATAACGGTAATGTCGTACCTTAACCCGTTTTTCTTTTTAAGCCCCCGATACATATAGTAGAGCTCCAGATCGGGAGCTTTTTTCGCCCAAGCCTGATCATAAAGGACCGCTTTCATGTCTCTGAGATGGCGGATTTCGGGCTTTTTGTGTTTTAGGTTAGCTACCATGATCTTTTGGTTTTGATATACCAGTCCTCAATCCGGCTGAATCTTTTTGAAGGGTCGACAATCATGGTTTCATCTATCCCTTTGATGTTTTTGTTGGCGAAGTAAACATAATCCGGCCGGTAGAGGAAAAGACAGGGGGCATCTTCAATCAAAATATCCTGGAACTGCTGGTATTTCTCCGCTCTTGTTTCTTCGTCCAGGCTGATGCGGGCCGCTTCCAATAATTTATCGGCTTTGCTGTTGTCGTATTTTGCCAGGTTTAACCCGGGATCTTTTACTTGGTCGGAATGCCAGAAAGGATAGGGATCGGGAATTTCTCCCAGCACTTCGCCGAAGAGCAGCATTTCGTAGTTTCTTGGCTTGATAATATCTTGTGTTAACTGGGAGAGCGGATAGGTTTCTATTTCAATCTCTATGCCCAGATCGCCCCATTGTTTTTTTAACTGCTGAGCGGTTGCTTCTAGTAAAGGATCTTCCACAGTAGCCAAAGTAAACTTTAAAGGTGTTGCTTTGGGCGGTTCCAGGCAGATTTCGTTCAGTTTGGCCCGGGTTGTTTTGCTGACTATGCCGGTGCCGCTGTCAAACCCCCAGGGCTCCAGAATGTCTTCGTAATACTTTTCCTGGAAGCGGATAACAGCTTCTTTGGTTTTTGAGCCGAAGTAGCCGGAAACCTGGCCTTCGGGATAAACTTCCGAATCCCTGGCCAAACAGGTCTGGAGATTGGTAACTTCGGTTCCTCGGCTACCCACTTTGAGCTCGCTTTTGAATTCGGTGATTGTTTCGCTGGTTGCTTTTACCCATTTTCCTTCTATTTTTTCCATGCCGGCCTCAACCAGCAATTCTTCCACTTTTTCCGGATTTAATTCATAAATTTCACTGGGAGATTCGTAGTTGTAAAGTTCGGGTAAAATTGGCGAATTAACCACTTCACCCCGTCCCAGAAGAACCTGGTCAATTATTTCTACTTTATCAGTGGCGTAATTTAAAGCCAGTCTGATATTTTCGTCCGCCAGAAATCTGGCTTTGTCGGCGTTGAAAAAGACGGCAAAGTAGCGGGGCAGATCGAGCGAGTATTCTTTTTTGCTTTTTTGAAAATACTCAAAATATTCCGGTTCAGCCACGGAAAACCCGTCCAGTTCTCCGGACCGGGCCGCTTTGACCAGCTCTTCGGTCGATTCAAAGAAACGAAAGGATATCTCCGTTAAGTAAGGCTTTTTTAAATCGCTTTCAAAATAGTTTTTAAACCTGACCAAAGTCAGAGAAACAATGGCGTTTGACCCGTCCTGCTTTAGTTCCTTGAATTGATAGGGGCCCGAGCCAATCGGTTTCAGGTTGTAATTGGTCAAGAGAAAGTTCTGGGGGGAGATGCTTTGCCAGATATGCTGGGGAAGAATTTTAACGTCCAGCCTTTCAGTGAAAGCGCTGTAAGCGTTTGGCAGTTTAAATCTTACGGCGTACTCGTTGACCTTTTCTATTTGCAGGCCGATGTAATTGGCCCTCAAGGGGCTTTTGTAATCTGGGTCTTGAATGGTCTCAATGGTGAAAATAACGTCGTCAGCCGTCAGGCTTTCGCCGTCATGCCAGAGAACGTTTTCTTTGAGATAGATTTCATAAACTTCTCCCTCGTCCTTTACTTTTATTTCTTGGGCAATGTCAGCTAAGCTGGAAAAAATAATTTCAACCAAGTCCCGGTCAACGTCCGAACTTTGGGCGTAGATTGGGTTGATGAAGCGGGGACTGCCGACCACTCCTTCAACGTGGCGGCCGCCGACTGCTGGCACAGCCTCGGTATTGGTCAAATAGAGGTTGACGATTAGAAAAACAGCCGAAAATAGAAACAAGCCCAGAAAAACAGAAAAAACTATCTTTTCCTTTTTATTGAGGACTTTAAAAAGCAGAGCCCATTGTTTTTTTGAGGGCCACTTGCTTATTTTCGTTTTTCTTTTGATGGCTTTTTTAAAAGAGTTTAAAAAAGCAGCTATTTTGCCCATTTTAGAGGATAAGATTGGCCAGCGCCAAAATAATAAACAGAGCGCCAAAAATCACTGTCAGCCAGAAGATTTTCTTTTGCACTCCTCTCATCGTGCCGTAAAAGCCGCCTTCTTGGCCGCCGAAGGCAGAACCCAAAGCCGTTCCTCTTTGCTGGAAGAGGATCAGGACAATGAGAATGACTGAAACTAAAAGTTGAGCTACAAGTAAAATATTGTTCATGTTTTATTTTTTACGGAAAAAGAACGAAAGAATTATACTCAAACCGCTGACGATCAGGGTTGTCCAGACAAGAGGCAGTATGCCCACGATAACCAGCTCCACGAAGAAAATGTCAATCACCCAGATCATGGCCATGTTGATTATCAGACCGACCAAGCCCAGAGTGAGAATTCTCAGGGGGAGGGTGACTAACTTCAGAATCGGTTTCACAAAAAAGTTAATCAGTCCCAAAAGAAAACCGGCGAAAAGCAGAATTTTCCAGCTGCCGGTGAACTCAACCCCGGCAATAAACATGGTGGCTGCCCAGAGCCCGAAAATTCCCGAAGCGATTTTAACGAAGAGGTCGCGCATACTGTTCTTATTGTAACAGGTAATATTCAGCCTAGCAAGGCTTTCTTCCTCAGTTTCAAATGATAGTTTCTGGCAAACCGGTGGGCTTCGTCTCTCAAGTGAAGTATCAAATTAAAAATTTCTCTTGGCAGATTATTGAGCAGGACCGGCTTTTTCAAGCCTTTCATATATAGTTCGTTGTTTCTTTTGGCTATGGCCATGACCGGAATCTTGGTTGTTGCCAGGGCGGCGTTCAATTGCGCCTTACCACCGTCAATCAGGATTAAATCAGGTAATCCCCATTCTTTGTGCTTGAGCCTTCTCTGCAGAACTTCCCTTATCATAGCCGTGTCGTTGGGCTTTGGGGCCATTTTAATTTTGAAGCGGCGGTAAAAGTTCTTGTTTGGTTTGCCGTCAATAAAAGTAACCATGGAGCCGGTGGCCTGCTGACCCTGGATATTGGAGATATCGTAAGCTTCAATGCGCTGGCTTCTCAACAGGCAGGGAGCAGGGCATCGGCCCAGATAAAACCAAAGGCAGGGTTTTTTGGGCAGGGTTTTACAGGTACGGAAGGGAGTTTGTTTTCTCAATTCCTGCAGGGCCTTCTTTAAACTTTTACCGTCAACAAAAGGACCCACATAGTCTGTTTTGTCGTTTTTGGGCTGGTGGGTTATGAAAACCCGGGGAAATTCTTCCTGGGTTATGCCGACGTAAAAATAGTTTTTGTCGTCCCGCCAGGCAATATTGTTCTTGGGTTTGTATTTTTTTATTAACTCGGCCTCTAAAATCAGAGCGGCGCTTTCGGTGGGAGTTTTAATATAGCCGATTTGTTTTACTTGACTTAGTTCGTGGTTTTTTATTCTGGCTTTGATATTTTTCGCTTTGCCAACGTATAAAAAAACTTTACCTTTTTTAAAAACATAAACGCCAGTAGTTTTTGGCAAGTGAGAAATTTTACTTTTGGGCAGGAACTTGAATTTCTTCATACCCTGCATTTTAGCTTGAATTACCCAATAAAACAAGCGCCCTGAACCAGTAATTACTAGTTCAGGGCTTTACAGGTTGAAGAATCAAGAGAGATTAGATGTAAACGGTGCGGACGAGGAATACCTCTACCCTGATCGGGAGTTCAAGTTCAGAATTCAAGGACGTCTGGACAGAGATTTCTATCTCCCGTTTAGATTGGGCAGCAATTTGGAATTTTGTCCCGGGGATATATTGCTCGCCCGTTTGTGTCCAGGTCGCTCCTATCAGCGCACTCTGCGGAGCGTAGACGTTGATGACAACGTACCAGTCCTCCGTCGAGTAGTTTTCAACCAGATACACCGCTTTTACTGTTTCGCCGGAATGTATATTCAGACTAGAAATCTGTTTGAGCTGGATATCTACCGGTTTTACAGTAATGGTGAAATGGTGCTGGAAGATATCGAGGTTGCCGACAGCGGCGTAAACAGCTGTTGTGCCACCCAGGACCAGTATGACAGTTAGGGCGATTAATACTGGCAATACGAGCATTTTTTTCTTCATTTTTTATCAACCTTCCCTTTTTTATTTTCTTGATTCCTACCTTTTAAGGTACTTTCAAGTAGTTATATTATATCACCTTACTATAGATTTGTCAAGGATAAACTGGATTTACTCACAGAGTACTCTTGTCAGGACTTGACAACCAGAGTATAATGAATAACTGTCTTATGCCTAATAATGTGATAAAAATCCGCGGAGCCAGGGTGCACAACCTAAAAAATATTGATTTGGACATTCCCAAACAGAAATTAGTGGTGATTACGGGAATTTCCGGCTCTGGTAAATCTTCTTTGGCTTTTGACGCTCTGTATGCCGAAGGCCAGCGAAGATACGTTGAAAGTTTATCAGCCTACGCGAGGCAATTTTTGGGCATTATGCAAAAGCCCGACGTTGACCGAATAGAGGGAATCTCGCCGGCCATTTCCATTGACCAGAGAAAAGCTTCCCACAATCCTCGCTCAACCGTTGGCACCATTACGGAGATATACGATTATCTCCGACTTTTGTTTGCCCGGGTCGGCATACCTCATTGTCCCAAATGCGGCAAACCGGTTGTCCGCCAGACAGTCGACCAGATCACCGAGCAGGTTTTAAAAATGAAACCCAAAACAGAAATCATTATTTTGGGTCCGGTAATCAGAGGTAAAAAAGGGGAGCATCGCGGCATTCTGGAGGAAATACAGAGAGCGGGGTTCGTCAGGGTCAGGATTGACAACGCCATCCACCGGACAGAGGAAGCTTTAAACATGACTTTGGACAAGAACAAAAAGCACAATATTGAAGTGGTGGTGGACCGTTTGGTTTTGGATAAAGATCTGGACAAGCCGAGATTAGTTGATTCCATTGAAACAGCTTTGAAATTGGGCAAGGGCATAGTTATGGTCAACAATTCAATTTTCTCGGAGCACTTTGCCTGCGAAAAATGTTCTATTTCTTTGCCTGAGTTGGAGCCTAGACTTTTTTCCTTTAATTCTCCTTTTGGCGCCTGTCCGGCCTGCCAGGGCTTGGGCCAGAGATTGGAGGTTGATCCTGATTTGGTAATTCCCAACAAAAACTTAACCATTGCCGAGGGCGCTATTTTCCCCTGGGCCCACGCTTCCCACAAAGTCGGCCGCCAGGGTTATTTCTGGTGGCAGCTGCAGGATTTATCCCAAAAGCACAGGTTCTCTTTGGATATGCCGGTCAAAGAACTGCCCAAGAAAATCGTCAACCTGATTTTGTTTGGAGCGGATTCTTTTGAAGGGGTGATTCCCAATTTGGAAAGGCGCTACCATGAGACAGATTCCGATTACACCCGGAGCGAAATTGAACAGTACATGGTTGAAAAACAATGCGAAAAATGCCAGGGCAAGAGATTAAAGCCCGAAGTGTTGGCCGTGACAGCTTTCGGCAAGTCAATCAACCAGATCGTTGAAATGAGCATAGATCAGGTCAGGCAGTTTTTTGAAAAATCTTTGCAAAATAATAATGATTCAAAAATAGTTCAGCCAATCATCAAAGAAATTTTAAACAGGTTACAGTTTCTGGTTGAGGTCGGGCTTGATTATCTGACCTTGGACAGAAGGGCGTCAACTCTGGCCGGGGGAGAAGAACAGAGAATCAGATTGGCTACGCAAATCGGCTCCAAGCTGACGGGCGTTCTTTATATTCTGGACGAGCCTTCAATCGGTTTGCACGCCCGGGATCAGGGCAGATTAATTGAAACCTTGAAGAAGTTGAGAGATCTGGGCAACTCAGTAGTGGTGGTAGAACATGATCCCCAGACCATTAAAGCGGCTGACTGGACGATTGATATCGGCCCTGGCGCTGGCAAGCACGGGGGCAAGGTTGTTTTCCAGGGCACGCCCAAAGAATTGCTTAAATCAAAAACTTTGACCGGCGATTACTTGGCCGGCCGCAAAAAAATAGAGGTTAAATCTCAATCAAAAAAACCGAGTATTCAAAAATATTTAACCATCAAGGGAGCCAAAGAGCATAATTTGAAAAATCTTGACGTTAGAATTCCCTTGGCCAGGTTCGTCTGCATTACCGGAGTTTCCGGTTCGGGCAAAAGCTCTTTGATGAACGACATTCTAGCCCGGGCTCTTTTGAAAAAGTTTTACCGGGCCAAAGAAGAACCGGGGAATCATAAAGCCATTGTCGGCATTGAGAATTTGAACAAGGTGGTTTTAGTTGACCAGTCGCCGATCGGTAGAACTCCCCGCTCAAACCCGGCCACCTATACCGGCGCTTTTACTTATATCAGGGATCTTTTTACTAAAACCAAGGAAGCCAAAATCAGAGGTTATGGCGCGGGACGTTTTTCCTTTAACGTAAAAGGAGGAAGATGCGAGTCGTGCGAAGGCCAGGGCATGAAAAAGATTGAAATGTATTTCCTGCCTGACGTTTACGTTGAATGCCAGGAATGCCACGGCAAAAGATTCAACCAAGAAACCCTGGCCGTGGAATACAAAGGCAAGAACATTGCCGACGTTCTGGGGATGACGGTTGAGGAATCTTTGGAGTTTTTCAAGAATATTCCCGGGCTGTATGATAAGCTGAAAACCCTGAATGACGTTGGTTTGGGCTACATTCAATTGGGTCAGTCAGCCACTTCGTTGTCTGGCGGTGAGGCGCAGAGAGTCAAACTGGCGACTGAATTGAGCCGCAAAGCCAGCGGCAAAAGTTTGTATATTCTGGACGAGCCGACCACCGGCCTTCATTTTGATGACATTAAAAAACTGATTCAGGTTTTGCGGGGATTGGTTGATAAGGGTAACACGGTTTTGGTGATTGAGCACAACCTGGACTTGGTAAGGTCCTGCGACTGGATTCTGGACTTGGGGCCGGAAGGCGGGGACGAAGG
>CAZMQW010000001.1:0-67414 GCA_964568775.1 uncultured Candidatus Saccharibacteria bacterium | reverse complement strand
TTATGCAAATTAAACCGTTAGCCGATCATATTCTCATTGAACCGATAAAAGAAGAGGAAAAAACCAAAACCGGGATACTGCTTCCCGAAACAGCCGAAAAAGAACGCCCCGAACAGGGACGCGTTATTGCGGTTGGCCCGGGCAAAAAGAACACCAAGGGCGATGTCATTAAGCCCGAAGTCAAGCCCGGGGACAGGGTTTTATTTACCAAATACGGTCCCAATGAGATCAAGGTTGAAGACAAAGAATATTTAATCGCTAAAGAAGAAGATATTTTAGCAATATTAGAATAATATGCCCAAAAACATATATTACGACGAACAAGCTCGGAAAAAACTGAAAATCGGCGTTGATAAACTGGCCGATACAGTCAAAGTCACCTTAGGCCCTAAGGGCCGCAATGTTGTCTTGGATAAGGGTTTCGGTCCCCCGACCATTACCAATGACGGGGTGACCATTGCCAAGGAAATAGAGCTGGAGGACAAGACCGAGAATCTGGGAGCGGAAATCGTCAAAGAAGTGGCCGAAAAAACTAATGATGTGGCTGGCGACGGCACCACTACTGCCACCCTGTTAGCTCAAAGCATTATTGCCGAGGGCTTGAAAAACGTGACAGCCGGCTCCAATCCTTTGGCCATTAAAAAAGGAATTGAAAAAGCTTGTCGAGCAGTTGTTGCTGAACTAAAAAAAATGTCAAAGCAGATTTCCGGGAAGGAAGAGATAGCTCAGGTGGCCACCATTTCAGCCGAAGACAAGGAACTGGGCAATTTAATTGCCGAAGTCATGGAAGAGATCGGCAAGGACGGGGTCATCACCGTGGAAGAGTCAAAAACATTTGGCTTGCAGAAAGAGATAGTAAAAGGCCTGCAGTTTGACCGGGGCTACGTTTCCCCTTACATGGTTACCAACCCCGAGAAAATGGAAGCTGCGTTTGAGGACCCTTACATTTTAATCACCGACAAAAAGATATCTTCTTTGCAGGAGATTCTGCCCACCTTGGAAAAGGTGGCTCAAACCGGCAAAAAGGAACTGGTTATCATTGCCGAAGACATTGAGGGCGAAGCTTTGGCCACTTTGCTGGTTAACAAGCTGAGAGGCATTTTCAACACTTTGGCTGTTAAAGCTCCTGGCTTTGGAGACAAGAAAAAGGAAATGCTGGAAGATGTTGCCACGGTTACCGGCGGCAAGGTGATTTCCGAAGAAATCGGTTTGAAGCTGGACAAGATTGAAATGGCGATGCTGGGCCAGGCCAGGAAAGTAGTTTCTACCAAAGAAAACACCACTATTGTTGAAGGCAAAGGCCAAAAAGAAGCTATTGATTCCAGAATCAACCAGATTAAAAACGAATTAAAAACTTCAACGTCCGACTTTGACAAAGAAAAGCTGCAGGAGAGACTGGCTAAGTTGGCCGGGGGAGTGGCCGTGATCAAAGTTGGCGCAGCTACCGAAGTTGAACAAAAAGCCAAACAGCACAAGACCGAGGACGCTTTGGCTGCCACCAGAGCGGCCGTGGAAGAAGGCATTGTGCCGGGGGGCGGAGTGGCTTTATTGAGAACCCTGTCTGCTTTGGACAATATTGCAACAAATAATAACGACGAAAAAATCGGCGTTGATATTCTTAAAAGAGCTCTCCAGGCGCCGATCCGCCAGATCGCCCAGAACGCTGGCAAAGACGGTTCGGTTATTGCTTCGGAAGTTCTCAAGGAAGAGGGCAACTACGGGTATGATGCAGCTACCGACACTTTCGGTGATTTGATACAGGCTGGCATCGTTGACCCGACCAAGGTTGTAAGAAGCGCTCTGGAGAACGCGGTCTCGGCTGCCGCCATGTTTTTGACTACCGAGGCGGTTGTCGTTGATAAGCCGGAAGAAAAGAAAGAAAATCCCCAGATGCCGCCCATGAATATGGGTTATTAAAATAGACTATTTTTGCCCCGCCGAATTCGGCGGGGTTTTTAGTTGCCAAAAGATGTTAAATGGAATATAATTTTAATATGTTGGAGAGGTCGCATAGCGGCTATTGCACCTGCTTGGAGAGCAGGAAGCCCTTACGGGCTTCGTGGGTTCGAGTCCCTCCCTCTCCGCCGAAACAATTTTTTATCGGCGCAACCCGACTAACTGAGGGCGAGTTGCGACCCGATTGCTTATTAAAATATATAAACTAACTGACGTTTTATGAAAAAATTCATTAAAATCTTTGTCGCCGTCGGCGTTTTAATAGTTTTAACCGTTGGAGGGTTCTTCGCCTGGAAATACTGGTGGTCGCCGAATGTGATTGATGAAACCGCTGACTGGCAAATCTACAGAAATGAGGAGTACGGTTTTGAAATGAAATATCCCAACGAAGGAAATTGGAAAGCCGAAGAGGGGAGATTCATTAATTATGATTTATCGTGCGATTCGTCTTACAATTCAGGAAAAGGGTGCGAAGTGGACTTTGTTGTCGAACAAAATGAAGGTTTTTCATTGGATGAATGGATTGAGCAAAAACTTTATTATTTATACTTCCCGAGAAATGAAACGCAATTTACCGTTGCCGGAATAGAAGGTAAAAAGACAGATATAACAATACTTCATAGTCTGGAAGGCGTAATGGTCGTCTTCATGAAAGACGGGCTCGTCTATCAATTTACCACGGACGCTGAAGGAGAATCCATTTTGACGCAAATGCTTTCTACCTTTAGCTTTATTGAGTCGCAAGCAACTAGTGAAACCGCTGATTGGCAGATTTACAGAAACGAGGAGGCTGGGTTTGAGATGAAGTATCCGAAAGATTTCGGCGGGCAGGTATGGAATCCGCATTTTTGGCCGCCTCAGATAACGGTTGTTGTTGAGGAAGATCCCATAGAAAAGGGATGCCCCGGTTTTTCCGTGGAGGGCCAAAGCGAAATAAGAATGAATGATATTGATTACACCCTATACGAAGGTAGGGACGGTGCGTTGGGATCAAGCTATTTTCACTATTGTTATGTGACCGAAAAAGACTTGAAATATTATGTCATAAATTTTCTAATCAGGGTCACGAACGGCTGTGGGAAAAGCTGCGGGCCTTATTGCGGCACCCAATACGAAACCGAATGTAGAAACTTCGATTTCTCGAGGGATGTGGAGAGACCCATAAATAAAATGCTTTCCACTTTTAAGTTTATAGAATGAAATTCATGAAAAAATCTATTAAGGTTTCAGTTATAATCTTCATTCTGATCGGTTTAATTGTTGTGGGATTTTTTGCTTGGGAAAATTTGAAAAAGTCAGAAAATCAAGACGAAGACGCTGGCTGGCAAACATACACAAACGAAAAATACGGATTTGAGTTAAAATATCCTGACCATTTTTTTGTCGAAGAATTTACAACTCAAAAACCTACCGTTTTGGCTGTCGGATTTACAGATAACCAATGGGAAAATCAGAACATTCATAATCCGGCACTGTATCTTTACATAATAGAAACTGATCTTTCCGCCCAGCAATGGTTGGACGAAAATGGAACAGCTTTCACTTTATTTGACGATCCTGGTCCGGAAAAATCATACCAGCTTTATGACGTTAAGGATATCGAAGAAAATACGATCAATGATATTTCCGTATTGCAATTTTCAAGCTCTGCCGTAAGCAGTGGCAGTTTTAATACAATATTTAAGAAAGAGCCGGATTTGCTTTTTAGAATAGAAGCGCATAGCAGCGGTATTGGCACCTTTCCTCAAGATATTTACGACCAGATACTTTCTGCGTTCAGGTTTATAGAAGAAAGCGTGCTGGAAGGAGTTGAATTTTGCGATGAAATAACATCCACATATGAGAAATGGCAATGCTATGTAGATTTAGCCAAAGAAAAATCAAGCGAAGCTTATTGCGAAAATATTGAAGACAATTTGTATAAAAGCGATTGCTACGAAGCTCTGGCTGTCATAAAAAAAGATGAAACCTTGTGCGATAAGATTCCCGTCCATCTTTTAGACATATCAAGACCTTCTTGTTATGCAGATGTCGCCCTTGAAAAGAATGACGAAACCGTTTGCGGTAAATTATCCGATGCCGAAGAACAAAATTCTTGTTACAAAAAATTTGCTTATCAGAAGAAAGACGAAAGTTTTTGTGAAAATATTGCCGAAACCGAAGGTAGAGACGCCTGTTATTACTACTTGGCCTATACGCTAGAAGACGAGCTAATTTGCGGAAAAATTTATTACTCTGAAGAGAGAGATGCTTGCTATAGCAAAGTATCTCTTATATTAGACGATCCGACGATTTGCGATAAAGCGGCAGATCCATCCGTAGAATGCAAGAAGTATTTCGAGGCGTTGGTCATGGATTCTTCAAATTGGACCGTTTATAGGGGCGAAGCGGGTAATTTTGAATTTCGAATAGCTCCCATTTTCGAGGAAGTCGGTTACGAAATAACGGAAACGAAATCATCTTTGGGGTGCGATGTGGTTTCTTTCAAAACGCATGCCATAGCACCATATTATTCGACCACAGAACCCACAGAAATGCAAACCTTTATACACCTTTATGTTTGTCCTGAGGAGTATTGTCGTTTGAACGAGGAAAAGGAACAATTTTGCGAGGCCCTGAGAGAGGATCTTGATGAAACGGAAGGCGGAATTTGGATGTTCGCCACTTATGTGTTGGAAAACGAAAATTTTATTGCCTACGAGCAAAAAGGGCCTTCTACGGGAGACCTTTATGACGCTTTCGGCTGGCTTAAAGGCGAAGTTTTGGGGGCTAAGGATAACATGCTTTCCACTTTTAAGTTTTTGGAATAATAGTTAATTTGTAGGGGATGAAAATTAAACTCTCATTTTTATGTGTTTCAAAATAATTGCTCTATCTAGATGGAAAGCGATAGAATTGGGAAATAACAGGGTAAAAATAGTGCGGAATTGGATTGGGCTTTGGTATCAAAAAACCAATAAGGCACTTACCTCACAAACAACTGTCGGAAAACTACATTGTGAAAACTGTAGCAGTGATACCATGTTTGAAATATGGGAATTAGCAAACACAGCCAGTTTTGGTTTATTTTATCTATTGTGGATACCAATTGTAAAAGCAGACAAAAAACTATATTTAATCTGCTCAAATTGTAAGGTTGGCTATGAGATATCTGAAGAAGATAAGAACGACTTAAAAAAGAACGCCATTTCTCTACCTGAAATAATAAAGATTACAAAAGAGCGCAAACCACCAATAAAAAAAGTGAGTTCTCCTCCGGGTTTGTATGATTTATAACGAAGACATTACAAGACTAACTTTAAACCTTAATTAAATTTTGTCGCAGAAAAAGCCGAGATTAATAGCAATCTCTAGTTAATAAATTTGAAAAGTAACAGAGCAGTGATAACCTTCCTGTTATTTTTTTATGTCTCCTCAATCAGGGTAATTTTTTTGTCTTTGTAATTCAGTCTACTTCGTAGATTTGCTAGCAATTCGCGTTTGTCCGATATACTGCCTTCTTTTAGAAGATATTTGGCGTATTGGCGGATGTTTACGTCGTTTTCTTCGACCAGCGCCTGTCCGGTTCTGCCGTTCACGATTTTCTGGAGCTTGTTGAATCGCCTGATTTCATCCTCGAGCTTCTGCTTCATGCCGAGCTCGTTGAGATTCACCCTATCGATGATCTTAAGTAGTTCTTCGATTAGTTCTTCTTCGCGGATGTATTTGTTCTTGCAGTTTCTATCCTTTGCCCGGCTGCATCCGTAATAGATGTAGTGAGCCGATGTGCCGTCTTTAAGCGCTTTCCATTTCTCTTCGGCCGATATGCCCGATCCGCAGTAGCCGCAAGTGAAGAGTTTAGTGAAGGCAAACTCTTTATTTTCTCTAACTATTTGATCGCGTTTCAGCTGGGCTTTGGCTTTTTCGAACAATTCCTGATTAATCAGCGGCTGATGTTTGCTCTGATAGAGGTTGCCGCTGTTTCTCGGGAATTCGAAGACGCCGTAATAAAAGGGATTATCGAGTATCCGGTAGATGCCCGAAAGCGTCAGCGATTTATTGCCCCTGGTATAGAAGTTCAGTTCGAACTTCAGCCAGTTATAAAGCTTTCTTCCGGAAAATTGTTCGTATGCCACTTTTTCAAACATTTTCTTTATAATAGGAGCCCGCGCTGGGTCAACGAGAATCTGGCACTTTTTATCCATCAGCTTCTGGTTAAGGTATCCCAAAGGAGCCACTCCGGGCCACAAGCCCATTTCCACCCTCGTTCTCAAGCCGCGTTTTACGTTGATGCCCCGATTGTCATTTTCAAGCTTAGCCTGGCTGCCAAGTATCATTAGAAGAAACTTCTCATTCGGATTATTGGTGAATCTCTGGCCGTAAGTGCGGATTTCGAGCAACAGCTTCTGATCCATCAAATCCACGATTCTTCCCAAATCTCCGGCGTTCCTTGATATCCTATCCGGCGCCCAAGTGAGGATCCCGTTGAATTTTCCTTGTTTGATTTCTTCCACGATTTCATTGAAGATAGGCCTCTGGCCCGTATCTTTCGCCGAGTGGGACTCCCGCTTGATTTCCGCGATCTCCAAGCCCTCCCGTTCGGCCAACTGGAGCATCTCTTTGACTTGAGAATCTATGGAAAGCACTTGTCGTTCTTCCGACTCCATTGATTTACGGGCATAAAGGCAGTACCGAAGGGGAGTGGTAGTTATAGGCTGTTGTGGGCTGCGAATTTGTGTTATTCCTTGTTCCATATTTTTAGCTATTATTTAGTTGATAATTCGACCTTTCAAGACAAGGAATGACGCAAGAGCGACCTTTAGTCCAGACCCCAGCAGTTGATAACTTTTAACCTAAAATTTGCCCCAAAACCGCTAAATAACTACCTTCAACTCCACCTTGAGTTTTCATTAAAATAGAGCTATTCTTAAAGCAGATAAGCTATGAAAGAAAAATATAAAGAAAGAATCCACCTAAAACAAAAATGGTTAAACTTTTTAATAAAGATAATAAAAAATTAACCCTCGCTGATTATAAAGGAATTTGGACTAGATTTTGTTTTCTTGATGAGAGTGGTAGTTTAATGGATGTTAAAGATCCATTTTTTACCGTAGGTTTTATTAGATGTTCTCAGCCATATTACATAAACAGTAAGATTATCTACGAACGTAAAAAACAAAACTTTCATGATGAGATGAAATTCAATAAATTATCTAATAAAAATCTTGACTTCGCAAAACATGCTTTAGATAATTTTTTCTCAACAAGAAATTTATATTTTCATTCGTATTCACTCGATAAACAAGGAGAATACTTTAACAAGGAATTCGGAGGAGATCCCTGGAAAGCCTACGAAGATATCTCAATTAGAGTATTAAAATCCGCTGCTACTACTGATGACGAAATTCTTATTGTTGTTGCCGACTATGTCTCTACACCCGATCATGTAAAATTTGAAGTTAATGTGAAAAGAAAAATAAACGATAATCTTAAAAGATTGGCGATTGCTGGAGTATGTCGTTTTGATTCGCGCTCAAACGATCTTTTGCAACTTACAGATCTTATGGTGGGAGCCATAAATTATGATCTAAAACTTTCAACAGGAGTAATTTTACGAGGAGATAAATATAAAAGAAGATTTTTAGAGCATTTTAAAACAAACCTTGGGGTTAAAAATTTTATAGAGAATGGATTTAGGAACTATAATTTTAATATTTTTATTGATAAAGACGCAAGACAGAGATTGCCATTAGTTTTCGATAACGAAAATGAAAAAGGGCCATCGTCCTAACGGTCGACGCCCTTTTTCGATACTCTTAATAGACTATATCATAAAAACCCCTGTCAAGCAACAGGGCTGTGGATATCTTTAAAATTTCCCCTTTTCATCTTTCTGGGATGAAACACCAAAATATACCCTTGTCTAGTGTCTCGTTTGTTTTATTTCCCAAATAAAACACGTCTAGACTTAGACACATCGATAAGACGCTCTTAAAACTCCAAAACGGCACACCCTGCTGTTCCATTCGGAACATTGCTTTTTGTGTCCCATTTGTCCCACTTTAGCTTCAAAATTTCTATTTGTAATGCAAAATGGGACACACCAAAAAACCCGAAATCGTCCCAAATCTTTATTCCGAAATAAAAGGAGACTTTTTAGAAAACAAGCCCCCGACCCACGTGCCTCAAATTAGTCGTTTGCTTAAACCCCAAAAAAGTGCCATAATGTTCTTAAAAACGTAGCTGCTCGGGGTACTTAACCCGAGTGTCCCGCCATTATGCAAAAGATAATTTTAGCCACAATTTCGCCTTATCGTAAAGAAGTCTTCGGATATTTAGGTATTCCTTTTGGGGTGGAGGGAAGTAATGTAGATGAATCGCAATCGGAGAGAGATAATCCGGAAGAATTAGTGAAAGGACTTTCTAAATTAAAGGCTGAAGCAGTAGCTAGAAATCATTCCGATGCCATTGTAATCGGCATGGATTCGGTCACTTATTTTGACGGCCAGATTCTTGAAAAACCAAAGTCAAAAGAGGAAGATTTCCAAAGGTTGAAAGCTCTTTCCGGTAATAATCATCAATTCTATACAGGGATTCACATGGTTAATAGTAGCTCCGGGAAAACTTTATCAAGAATCGTTAAAACAGATGTTTCAACCAGGAAACTTTCCGAAGAAGAGATTAATAGATACCTGGATGAAGACCCTAATTACAACACCTACGCTTTGGGATATGATCCCATCAGACACTATAGCGCCTCATTCGTCAAAAATATATCGGGAAGTTACTATAATCTCTTAGGAGGCATTCCTCTGGAAACTATAGTTGAGATGTTAAAAGAAATCGGGTATAAAGAATAAGTTTAAATTTTTTACCATGAAAATCACTATTTGCGGTAGCATTGCGTTTTACAACGAAATGTTAAAAACCAAAGAAGAATTGGGAAAAATAGGCCACGAAGTGAAATTACCTCCGTCACAACTTGAAGACGGAAACGGCAATCCGATTTCAGCTTTACAGTATTACAAAATCAGGAAAACAAGTTTGAGCAATGAAGGCTGGGTTTGGGATAGGAAAGAATGGGCGATGAAGAAGCATTTTGATAAGGTTGCTTGGTCGGATGCGATATTGGTTTTAAATTACGCCAAAAATAATATTGAGGGCTATATTGGAGCAAACACATTAATGGAAATGGGCTTGGCGTTTTATTTGAATAAAAAAATTTATCTCTTAAATCCGATTCCAGAGACTTCATACAAAGAAGAGATATTGGGGGTAAAACCAGTTTTACTTGGGGGTGATTTAACTAAAATAGTTTAGCCAAAATTTATGAAGAAAATAAAAAACCTTAAAGATTACCAAAAACTCTGCAAAAAAACTGCCCAGAAGTTTAAAAACAAAGATAAAGAAATAATGACCTGGGGCTTGGGCGTGGCCGGGGAAGCAGGGGATTTGGCCAGCTGCATCAAAAAAACCTTTTCTCATAAAAACAGCCAGGTGTCAGGGATCAAAGAGAACTTGGGCGATACCTTGTGGTATATGGCCATGATCTGCAACTTTTTCGGCTGGGATTTTGACGAAGTTCTAAAAGAAAACATTGACAAGCTTCAAAAGAGATATCCGGGAGGCTTTACCCAGAAGAAAGCCAAGAGAAAAGGCATTGATTGGAACGAGAAATAACATGGAGAACAAAGAACTGCATCGCATTACTTCCACCGCTATTATCCACAAAGACGGCAAGTACCTGATTTTGAAAAGAAGCTTGGACAAAAAAGCTTTTCCCGGCCGCTGGACAGTGACTGGAGGCGGGCTGGAACTTGAAGATTACGTAAATACGCCCAAAGCTACTCCCGATGCTTGGTACTTTGTTCTGACGAATTCTTTAAGGCGGGAGATTAAAGAGGAAACTGGTTTGGAAGTCGGCGAACTGCATTATCTGCTTGATCTTACTTTTCTGCGGCCCGACGGCATCCCGGTTCTCACTCTGAGCTATTATTGCGACTGGAAATCGGGCGAGGTGGCATTGAACGAGGAAAATACCGAATACCAGTGGGTTACTTTTGAAGAAGCCAAGAATTACGATTTGATCGGGGGCATCTTGGAAGAAATTGAAATGGTTGATAGAATCTTAAAAGGGGGAGATTCTTCCCAGGTTAAGTTTAATTATTAATTTGTTTTCAATATTATGGACTCTATAGTAGCAATTATCAAAACAGTTCTAATAATAGTGGCCGTCGTTATAATTAATAAAGTTGGCAGAAAATTTATTGCTCGTGCCGTCAGAAAAACGGTCAGGGGCGAAGATAAGGAGGCGGAAAAGAAAAGAGAAGATACCTTGATCGGCATTTTCAGCGGCATTTTGAAAATAGTAGTTTGGTTAACAGCTGTGATGATGATTCTGTCTGCTTTTGATATTGACATCGGTCCGGTGTTAGCCGGTGCCGGTGTGCTGGGAGTGGCTTTGGGTTTTGGCGCCCAATACATGATCCGTGACTTTTTAGCGGGATTGTTTATAATACTGGAGAATCAGTATAGGGTGGGCGATGTGGTTTGTTTGGATAAGACGTGCGGGGGAGTGGAAGCTATTACTTTAAGGAAGACGGTGATGCGCGATTTAGACGGCAAGGTTCATCATATTCCCAACGGCACGTTCAAAGTGGCTGCCAACCTGACGACCGATTACTCCAGGGCCCACATGAATGTTTTGGTCGCTTACAAGGAAGATTTGGACAAGGTGATTGAGGTGATTAATAGGGTGGGCCAGGAAATGGCCAACGTTGCCCCCTGGCAGGATTACATCATAAAGCCCATTCAGGTTATGGGGCCCGGCCCCAACAATTTCAGCGCTTCGGGCGTTGAGATAAAGGTGCTGGGGGAAACTAAGCCCTTGAAGCAGTGGGACGTTCTCAAGGAATTCAGGCGAAGGCTGAAGAAAACCTTTGACGCTGAAGGCATTGAAATTCCCTTCCCGCAAATGTCAATTTGGCAAAGAGAAAAATAATTTATGATTTCCTCACCGATCGATGAAATTAAAAATCGACTGGACATTGTCGAAGTAATCAGTTCCTATATAAAACTCCAAAAGGCCGGAGCTAATTTTCGGGCTGTCTGCCCTTTCCATTCCGAGAAAAAACCTTCTCTTTTCGTTTCGCCGACCCGCCAGATCTGGCATTGTTTCGGCTGCGGTCAGGGCGGTGACATCTTCCGGTTCGTTATGCAGATTGAGGGAGTGGAATTCGGCGACGCTTTAAGAATTCTGGCCCAGAAAGCCGGGATAGAGCTGAAAAGGCAGGATCCTAAATTAAAAACAGAAAGGAACAGGCTTTACGAAATTTGCGAGTTAACTTGCCGCTTTTTTGAAAAGCAGCTGGCGGCAAGCTCTGTCGGGCAGGAGGCAGAAAAATATCTTCTGGGCAGGGGGATCAACAAAGAATCTTTGAAAAAATGGCGAGTCGGCTACGCGCCGGCTGTCTGGCAGGGATTGTCCGATTTTTTGAACTCCCGGGGCTATCAGAAGGGCGAGATTGAAAAAGCAGGTCTCGGTTTAACTTCAGAAAAGGGTTCTTTCTACGATCGCTTCCGCGGCCGTATCATTTTTCCCATATTTGACTTAAATTCCCAGGTAATCGGTTTCGGCGGCAGAGTATTCAAAGAAAAAGACAAAAAAGAAATCGCCAAATACGTCAACACTCCCCAGACCATGCTTTACGACAAAGGTAAGTTGCTTTACGGCTTGGATAAGAGCAAGGTAGCTATTCGCAAGAACGACGCCTGTATTATGGTCGAGGGCTATGTTGACGCCATTATGGCTTTCCAGTCCGGCACGGAAAACGTAGTTGCCACTTCCGGTACAGCTTTAACTCCTTTCCAGTTGAAAATTTTAAAACGCTACTCCAGCAATTTACTGACCGCTTTTGACATGGACGTGGCTGGCGATTCGGCCACCAAAAGGGGGATTGAGTTAGCGCAGGCTCAGGGATTCAACATAAAAATCATTACCATGGATCAGGGCCAGGATCCGGCCGACCTTATTCTGGAAAGCCCCGAAGCCTGGCAGCAGAAGAT
The DNA here is from genome assembly GCA_964568775.1 of uncultured Candidatus Saccharibacteria bacterium. Classification (GTDB taxonomy): domain Bacteria; phylum Patescibacteriota; class Minisyncoccia; order Minisyncoccales; family MHMH01; genus CAZMQW01. Next base: position 55,414 of record CAZMQW010000001.1, on the reverse strand, counting down.
TGTTGAGGCTAAATCTATTCTCCAGTTCTACTTTGAAAACACTTTCTCCAGGTTTGACGCTGGCACTCCCGAAGGCAAAAGGGACATTTCAAAAATAATTCTGCCGGTTATCAAACGGATTCCCAATGTCATTGAACGGGCCCACTGGATCCAGGAGCTGGCTAAGAGGCTGGGGGTCAAAGAAGAAGTGGTGGAGGAAGGCTTGAAAAACGTTAACGGCGCTTATCACGAAGTTGCTTCGGCCGAACCGGCCGGAGAGCCAGAGCCGATTAAGATAATTCCCAGGAAGCAGCTGTTGGAAGAAACGGTGGCTGCCCTGGTGGTTAATAACCCGGAAAACACTTTAGAATTGATTAATCAGGATTGTCTGTGCTGGTTTTCGCCGCACATCCAGACTATCTTCACTGATTTAAAAAAAGGAAAAAAGATTGAAGAAGACGATTTCATCAAATACCTTTACCTGAAAGCAGAAGTTGAGGGAGAGGGGATTGACTGCAAGAACGAGGTTCAGCTTTGCTTGAGGGGAATAGAAATGATTGACACCAAAAGCCGGCTGGACAGCATCTCTCAGGAGATTAAAAAGGCCGAAACGGAAAAAGAGCTGGAAAGGGTTCAGAATCTAACCCGGGAATTCAATAAATTAGCCAATAAACTAGTGGTCAAGGAATGAAGAAGAAGAAACCCAAAAAGAAGCCTTCTTGCAAAAAAACAAGGTTAATGCGGAAGAAAAGGATTAAGAAACCAAAAGGGAAGCCAAAGAAAAAAACCAGAAAAACAGTCAGAAAAAAGAAGGCGAAAGTCAGGAAAAAGGCAAAAGCCAGAAAAAGGAAAAAACCGAGCAAAAGAGCGAGAAAAAGGACAAAGAAAGCGCCGGTTGTTTCTGAAAAAATGGCTGAATTGATCCAGAAAGGAGTTGACCGGAAATTCGTCACCTACTCGGAAATTTTATATTATTTCCCCGATATAGAGAAAAATATCAAAGCTCTGGAGAACCTGTACGACGAATTGGACAAAAAGGGGATTGAAGTCAAAGAAGCCAGGGAGTTTCTGGAGACCGAGAAAGACGACCAGAAACTTATCGAGCCGAGCGGCGAGGTGCGGCTGGATCCGGTTCAGATGTATCTGAAAGAAATCGGCAAGGTTGCTTTTTTGAAGGCTGAAGAAGAAAAAGAACTGTCCAAGAAAATTGAGAAAGGGGACGACGAAGCCAGGAAAAAACTGGCCCGGGCCAACTTAAGACTGGTTGTTTCGATTGCCAAGAAATACATCGGCCGCTCTCCCAATCTCACTCTGCTGGATTTGATACAGGAGGGAAATTTGGGGCTTTTTCGGGCCGTGGAAAAATTTGATTGGAGAAGAGGCTACAAGTTTTCCACCTACGCTACCTGGTGGATAAGACAGGCGATAACCAGGGCTTTGGCCGATCAGGCCAGGACCATCCGCATACCGGTCCACATGGTGGAAACCATTTCCAAATATACCCAAGTCAGGCGCAGACTGCTGCAGGATTTGGGCAGAGAGCCTTTGGCCGAGGAGATTGCGGCTGAAATGGGGATTGACGTTAGCAAGGTTCACCATATCCAGAAAATATCCCAGGACACAGTTTCTCTGGAGACGCCGGTGGGCGAGGACGAAGACGATAGCGTTTTGGCTGAATTTATTGAGGACGAAAAAGTAATCGCTCCTTCCCTGGAAGCAGCCAGGACTCTTTTGAAAGGAAGATTGAAAGAAATCTTGGCTGATTTGACGCCTCGGGAGCAGAAAATATTGGCTATGAGATTTGGTTTGGAAGACGGCATTACCCATACCTTGGAAGAAGTTGGCAACGAGTTTGGCGTGACCCGTGAGCGGATTCGTCAGATTGAAGCCAAGGCCCTGGATAGGATTCGCGAACACCGCGCCTTAAAAAAATTAAAAGGATATTAGTAGATATGCGGCGGAAGTTTTTGAGCAAGTTTGTTGATTTTTCTCATTACGGCATCATGTGTTTTTGGTGCAGTTTGTTTTTTGTGCCGGCAGCCTGGTGGCCAGACAAAGTTTCTTTTCATTTTTTCTTCACTATCACCATGTTCGGCCATCAATTTGTTTGGGGCAGTATTATTAAATTCCGGACAGGCAACTTCCGTCCGACCTGCATTTTGACAACGCTTAGCCAGCGTCTGCAGGGTTTGGCGGTTTCAAATCCGGAGAACTATAATCGCTCTTTTACTAGAGAGGTTTTAATGAGGATCGGTCTTCCCGTTCCGCAGAGGGTTATTACGGTATTTGGTTTCTTTGTTTTTTCGTTCGTAGTGGTTAGTTATTTCTTTCTTCAATAGTTGAAAATATATTGAAAACATTGTATAATAAAGCACATTCCGGGGTAGCTCAACGGTAGAGCGGCTCCCTGTTAAGGAGATGGTTACAGGTTCGAATCCTGTCCCCGGAGCATATGCTTGACAAATACCACTAAATGTGGTATTATTTAGTTAGCACTTCTTAATATAGCTTTAAGCTGTTTCATATAGAATTTGAAATATAGGAGAGGTTGGAATGGAAAACATAATAGAACGGTTGAAAAAGACCGCAAGGAAGCAAAATTATTATTTCGGTGTGTCCTATTTAACACCGCAACAGACGAAGGCGATAAATGAGATGACTCCGGGAACAGGGATCTATCATGATTATCCTGGAGAAAATCTTGGGTTTGACGCTGAGGACTTTATTCTTTGGGAAATCGATATAGCAAAAGAATTCGGTCTCGCTGCCGGAGACTCAATATTCAAAAAGACTTTCATAGAGGAAACTGGAGAAAGATACGAGAACATTGAAACCGTAGGGGATGTGATTCGTATAATACAATTGCATATCACCTTCCCTAAAAATTAAAGACTTCCTAAGATAAGGAGGTTTACTGTAACCGCCAATAGACTATTTAATTAGTTGAGGCGGTTTTCTCTTATATAAAGCTTAATTCCTCTAATCCTTCCCTCATTTCCTTCCAATCCAAGGTTCTAAATGCGTCCAATAGGGGGAGCATTCTATAATGACATTAGAGAGCTCAAACAATCGCCTTTTGGGCGGTTTTTTGGTAGAATAATATAAAGGTCAAATTTAAAATTGCCCGAATATGGCAAAAAGAAAAATAAAAACCGTCTACCGTAGCGCCATCAGCGGTAAATTTGTTTCAAAGAAATATACCAAGAGAAGGCCGAGGGTGACTTTGAAACAAAAAATAAAGATAGCCAAATGATTATTTTCGGCTATATGTGAATTAGCTGGAAATACGGTTTTCTGGTATAATTAATCTATAATATGAAAAAGTCAATCATTATCGTATTTTGGACGCAGGTCGCATTTTTCATTATTTTGGTCTGCCAATTTTATCTGCCGGTTTTTCAGGATTTGCTCAGGGGTGTGGAATTGTTTATGGCGCCGATGGCTATTTTCTCTCTACTGGGCATAGCTCTATTGGTATTAACCTTGAAAGAGAAGGTGGAAGGCAAGTTGGGCAAATTCTTGTTTCTGGCCGGCATTTCCTCGGTCGGATTTTTTCTGGCTGTTTTCCTGCACAATATTTTCTACGCTTTGAACGAAGTAGCCGGCCAGATCGCTGTTTTAAGATATTTGGCCCAGGCTCTGCACGTTGCTTTCTTCTTTATTGCCATCCCCATTTGTCCGATAATCTTTTTAATCGGGATGACAGGCAGTGTTGTTTTGTTAATTAAAAAAGGTCGTCAAACTTAAATATAAAAAAAATATGCTAACAGTTATCTATATAGTTTTGGGCGTTATCGCCTTTATCGTTTTAATCTCCATCAGGCAGATTAACCAGTACCAGAAAGGAGTCAAATTCAGGCTGGGCAAGTATGTTGGGTTGATGGAGCCGGGCTGGAGACTGGTCTGGCCGATACTCTATTTTTACAAAAAAATAGACCTCAGAGTGAAAGCGGTTGATGTACCCAACCAGGAAGCTATTACCAAAGACAATATTTCAGTCAGCGTTAATGCGGTTATTTACTACAAGGTGCAGGATGCCAATAAAGCTGTCATAGAAGTGGAAAACTTTTATTACGCTATTTCGCAGTTGGCCCAAACCACCATGAGAAACGCTGTCGGCCAGGTTTCCCTAGACGAGTTATTGTCGCAAAGAGATAGGGTTTCAGAACAAATCAGAACCATTATCGATAAGGCCACCGATCCGTGGGGAATTAAGGTAGATAATGTTGAACTGAAGGATATTACTTTACCTGAAGAAATGAAAAGAGTGATTGGTAAGCAGGCTGAAGCCGAAAGGGAAAAAAGAGCCATTATCATCAAGGCCGAGGGAGAAGTGATTGCCGCCGACAACATGGCCAAGGCCGCCCAGACCTTATCGGAAGCCAAAGGCGCTCTGCATTTGAGAACCCTGCAGTCGATCAACGACATCAGCTCCGACCAATCTAACACCATTGTGTTTGCCGTACCCCTGGAGATTCTGAGAGCCTTTGAAAGATTCGGCAAGAAAACGCCAGACAAAGATTAATGTAACCAAAACCCCGGCGTTGGCCGGGGTTTTTGCATTTATCGTCCGAATCTTTGACTTCTTCGTTTTGACCAGCAGTCTCGGCAATAAATTGGTCTGTCGGGTGAAGGCTCAAACGGCATTTCGGTTATTTCTTTGCCGCATTCGGCGCACTTCCAATTGCCTTTCACCATCTCCCGAGGAGGAAAATCCTTCCTGGGAGCATCGTCTGATTTTTTGAACATCATAATGAATTTACAAATTAAAGCGACCTTTAAACTTATAAGCCGCTTTGCTTAAAAATTTACTTTAAGATACGACTTACAAGGCCTGTAATCATTATATATTTTATTTAATAGGTCGTCAAGATTTATCCACTTGACAGGGCGTTATTATGGGTATATACTCAAAATAGGAAAGGTCGCAATTTTCAATTAATTTTAAAAGCAAAAAAACTATGCCAGGATTTGACGGAAGAGGCCCTGTTTGGGGCGGTGGTTCCGGCGCCGGTTGGGGCAGAGGTCCCTGCGGAGCCGGTTTGGGTCGGCGTCGCGGCTGGGGGAGAGGCTTTGGCAGGGGCTGGGGGCAGTTTGGCTGGGGGCCGGATTATTCATTCCAACCTCCCGCCCCAAAAGAGGAAAAAGCAATACTGAATGAAGATTTGCAAGCCTTGAGAGAAGAAATGAAAAATATTGAGAATAGGATAAAAGAACTGGGAGCAAAAAAATAATATGCCAAACGGAAAAAGATTCAATCAAGGATCAAAAACCGGCCGAAGGTTAGGCGGGGGAGGACAAGGCCGTCAGCCAGGTGGTTTTGGTTTGGGACCCGGCGGCGAGTGTATCTGTCTGGGCTGTGGCACTAGGATCCCTCATCGCCGAGGAATTACCTGCTATGAGCATCGTTGCCCCAAATGCGGTCAACCAATGACCCGGGCCCGATAATTTATAATATGAAGATTTGTATTTGCGCCAATGCCCCCGATTTAGACTCTCAAGTGTCATCAGTTTTTGGCCGCTGCGCTTATTTTTTAATTATCGATAAAAAGACCGAAGAATTTAAAGCAGTGCCTAATACGGCTTTGCAAACTGGCAGGGGAGCAGGAGTGGCTGCCGCCCAAATTGTTGTCTTTGAAAAAGCGGAAGCAGTTATTTGCGGGAATTTTGGGCCTAACGCTTTTTCGGTTTTACGAATGTCCGGAGTTAAAGTATATCCCGGGGTTTTTGACTTAACCGTCAGAGAGGTTATTGATAAATATAATAAAGGCGAATTAAAAGAAATAGAAACCCCAACTACTCCTGGCCACTTTGGCCTTGGTTTTTCCGGAAGAGGCAGGGAAAGGGGCGGTGGCAGAGGACGGGGAATGGGCCCGAATAGATTTAGAGGAAGATGAAAATGAACCAAGAGAAAATTTCTATTATTAGTACTGTCGTTAATTTTATTTTGGCTGTCTTTAAGTTGATAGCCGGATTTACGGTTGGCAGCGTAGCTTTGGTTGCCGATGCCATCCATTCCGGCTTAGATGTTTTTTCTTCTTTCGTCACTTTTTTAGGAATTAAGATAGCTAAAAAACCAGTTGATGAAAAACATCCTTATGGCTTTTATCGGGCAGAAACCCTGGCCGGCTTAACGGTGGCTTTGCTTTTAACTATTTCGGCAGTTTGGATTATTTACGAAGGAATAGGCCGCTTTCTGAAACTGGAACCGGTCACTTTTACTCTTTGGGCTATAGGCTTGATGGTCGTTTCCACTGTGGTTAACGAGGTAATGGCCAGATTAAAATTTTATTATGGTCGGAAGCATGAAAGCCTTTCCCTGGTGGCTGATGCCGAGCACTCCCGAGCCGATGTTATCTCTTCTGCGGGAGTTTTAATCGGGTTGGTTTTGATAAGATATTTCATTTATGCCGATGCCGTTATTGCGATTTTAATTGGCTTTTATGTGATTTGGCAGTCGTTCAGCATCGGCAAAGAGATCACCGATTCTCTTTTAGATGTTTCTAACAAAAACATAGAAGAGAGAATCAGAAAAATTTGCTCCGCCCACAAAATCAACATCTCAGGATTAAAAACTAGAAAGATTGGCGCTGCCAACTTCGCCGAACTTAAAATTCAATTAGACCCGGAATTAAGGGTTGATGAAGTCAGTAAGATAACCAAAACTTTAGAAGAGAGACTTCTTCGGAATATCCCTGGATTAAAATATATTGTCATTTCTATAGAATCTCACGAAATGAAAAGCAGCACTATTGTTTCAGGTTTCGGCAAGATGATTTATGCCTTGAAGGGCTTCGAGCAGATCGGACCCAAAAAATTAGGCGAAAGAATCATAGTTCCTTTCGACGGGAAGAAAAACGAAATTGCCGATATTTTCGGCGTCGCTCAATATTTAGTGATAGACATAAAAAATGGAAAAATTTTACAAAAAGAAATAATTGAAAATTCTTTCTTTGAAGCGGAAAATGCTCACGGGGCAAGGTTTGCCAAAGCAGTTTCAGCCGATAAGATTATTACCAGAGAGATTGGTTCTAACGCCAGGGCCAATTTGGAGAGTTTCAATATCGGAATAGAGTTGACCAATAAAAAACTCGGGGACCTAATTAAAGAAATCTCAGCATGAAAATTGCTCTGCCGACCGACGGAGAAAATTTAGATGATTTGGTGACATTTCATTTCGGCCAAGCTAAAAATTATCTGATTTATAATACTGATACCAAAGATTTTAATGTTTTCCCGAATCCTGAAATTGCCGGCCGGAAAGAACTGCCGCCGGAATTTTTAAATAAACTGGACGTAAGTGCGGTAATTTGTTTTGATTTGGGGCAGAGAGCATTTGAAAAATTCAAAGATTTCGGAATTAAAATTTATGAGGCTCTTGAAAAAAATATTGCTGAGAATGTCAAAAGTTTCCAAGAGGAAAAACTAAAAAAATTGTAAAAAAAGAATATTTTTTGAAAAAATATGGAAAAAATCGCCATTAGCGGGGGAAAAGGCGGCACCGGCAAAAGCACTATTGCTATCTTGTTTGCTAATCAGTTTGTTAAAAAAGACAAGAAGGTTATTCTTTGTGATTGCGACGTAGAATGCCCTAATGATTATCTGCTCCTGGGAGAAAAATTAAAAAAACCGATGGAGAAAATTTATGCCGAATTTCCAGAGTTGATTGAAGAAAAATGCAAAAAATGTGGTTTATGCGCCAAAACTTGCCGGAGCAATGCCATTTTTCAGACACCGGGACAATACCCCGTCTTTCTTAAGGATTTATGTTCTGGTTGCGGGGCTTGTTGGATTATTTGTCCGCATAAGGCAATTAAGCCCAAAAAAGAAGAAACGGGCCAGGTCTTCGTTAATAAAATAAATAAGAACTATTGGCTGATAACGGGAATGGCCAAGGCCGGGCTTGAAGAGACCGGCCCGGTGGTGGCTCAAACTAAAAAATTCGCCTTGGATTTGGCTAGGAAGATTAAAGCAGATTTTGTTTTATTCGATACAGCAGCCGGTATTCATTGCCCGGTTGTCTCCGCCTTGATCAATTGCGACTCGGCTTACGCGGTTACCGAACCTACGCCGATGGGCGCCTACGATTTAAATTTAATTTTAGATTTATGCCGGAAATTAAATGTACCAACTAAAGTAATTTTGAACCAAGCCGATTTAGGCGACAAAAGAAAGATTTACCCCGTCATTAAAAAATTCAAAACAAAAATAGAGCAGGAAATTCCTTATTCCCGGGAATTAGTCGAAGCCTACTCAAAGGGTCAATTAATAAATTTTAATTTTTAGGAATTATGGACAGAAATTGGATTAAAGAAATTCAAAAGAGAGTTAAAGGTGTTCCAGTAAGCGGCGGCCGGTCCGATAAAGCCGATAAAATTAGCTTTAATGATTTGGTTTTTGTGCCTGCCCAATTAACCAAGAGGCCGGTGGATTATTTTAAAGAGGAAATAAGCTCCAGAACCGTGATTGGCAAAAACAGTAAAAGGCCGATTGAATTAAAAACTCCAATAGTAATTGGAGCAATGAGCTTCGGAGCGTTAAGCAAAGAAGCTAAAATCGCCCTGGCTAAAGCTTCGGCTATGGCTGGGACCATGGGTAATACCGGTGAAGGAGGGCTGCTGCCGGAAGAGAGAGAATTTTCAGAAAAACTCATTATCCAGTATTCCACCGGCAGGTTCGGCATTACAGAAGACGTTTTGAGAAAGGCAGATGCCATTGAAATAAAAATTGGCCAAGGAGCAAAGCCTGGCCAGGGAGGTCTTCTCCCTAAGGAAAAAATAACTGATGAAATTGCCGAAGTGAGAAAAATTGAAAAAGGCAAAGACGTTCATTCTCCAGCCTATCATTCAGACATTAAGAATGTTGACGATCTGAAAAAGAGAATCTATTGGTTGAGAAATCTGACCGGAGGAGTGCCGATTATTTTAAAGTTAGGACCCGGAGATATTGAGAGCGATGTAAAATTCGCGGTAAAAGCGAATCCCGATATTATTGCCATTGATGGTTTGGAAGGGGGAACCGGAGCTGCGCCGGAGGTAATGCTGAATGAGGTCGGCATCCCTACTTTGGCGGTCTTGGTAAAAGCCAGAGAGGTTTTGGATAAAATTAAAGCTAAACAGGAATTATGGATTGGTGGAGGCCTCAATCAGGGAGCAGATTTCGCTAAAGCCTTGGCTTTGGGAGCTGATGCAGTATTTGTTGCTTTCCCATTATTAATTGCCATGGGCTGCACTTATTGCCAGCAATGTTATTTAGGAAAATGTCCGAAAGGCATTGCTACCCAAGACCCAGAACTAAGGAAAAATCTAAATGTTGAAGAGGCTTCCCGGGATATTGCCGATTACATTAAAAATTGCACCGAAGAGATAAAAATGATTGCTGGCGCCTGCGGGGAGAATAATATCCACAATTTGGATAAAGGTCGTTTAAGAGCTTTAAATCCAGAGATAGCCCGAATAACCAGAACAAAGCTATGTTCGGAGTGAATAAATAAAAATGCTTACTCTTACTGATGAAAATTTTGAGAAAGAAATTCAAGCAGCGGATAAGCCGATTCTAATTGACTTTTGGGCGCAGTGGTGCATGCCTTGTTCTGCGCTGGCCCCTATTTTGGAAAAAGTAGTTGAAGATCATGAGGATAAGTTGATTTTGGCTAAAGTCAACGTAGACGAAGCTCCTCTTACTGCTCAAAAATATAAGGTCGAACAGATTCCAACCGTCATTCTTTTTGAATGGGGAAGGCCGATCAGCGGATTTTTGGGGGCAAGGCCCGAGCAAATAATAAGGCAATGGTTGGAAGAAAATCAAAAAATTATTAATCAAGTTATGGAAAAAATTGAAGAAGTAATCAAAAACTACGAAAGTTATGCTCAGAAAAATGGATTTAAGCTGAATCCGGACAGGAAAGCAGTGGAAAAATTAGTAGCGGGCCTTTTGGCCAACGAGAAGAAATGGGGAGCCAGGTATTGTCCTTGTCGGAGGATAAGTGAGAATCAAGAAGAAGATCGTCCTAAAATTTGCCCCTGCCAATGGCATCGAGAGGAAATTGAAAGAGATGGCCATTGTTTTTGCGGATTGTTTGTAAAATAAACGGCGCAATGCAAGATAAAAAATTTAAATTGGTAATTGCATCAGGAAAGGGCGGAGTAGGAAAATCAATGCTAGCTTCGGCCTTAGCCGTGCTTTCTGCTAAAACTAAAAAAACAGTGGCAGTGGATTGTGACGCCGATACACCCAACTTAGCGATTTGGTTGGGTGGAGTTAAAAAATGGGACAAAACCATTCCGGTTCTCGCTGCCGCCCTGCCAGAGATTGACTACAAAAAATGCGATGGTTGCGGTCTTTGCGCCAGAAATTGTCGGTTTTCAGCAATAAAAATGGCCGGTGGCAAACCGAAATTAAATCCATTCCTATGTGAAGGATGCGGCGCTTGCGAAGTTATTTGTCCGCAAAAAGCAATAAAATTAAAGACGGTTCAGAACGGGGAGATAAAGATTAAAAAAAACAGGCACGGCTTCTCCTTGGTTTCGGGGAATCTTTTTCCGGGAAATACAGGCTCCGGGAAAGTGGTGGCAGAAATAAAAAAAGAAGCAGAGAAACTGAAACACAGTTTGATGATTATTGATTCCGCTCCCGGTACCGGGTGCCCGGTTATCGCTTCCTTGCAGGGAGCCGATTTTACAGTTTTAATCACCGAGCCCACTCCCTCCGGATTCTCTGATTTAAAAAGAGTTTTAGAAGTAGTCAATCATTTTAAAATCCCCTGGGGCTTGGTAATAAATAAATGGGACATTAATCCTCAGCTAAGCCAAAAAATAAAAGAATGGTCAGGTCCAAAATTTTTGGGTAAAATATCTTATGACAAAAAAATATTCAAAGCAATTGCCGATTTGACCCCGATTTTAGAGACCAACCTGAAAGCTAAAAAAGAAATTAAAGAAATATGGCAAGACCTCCAAAACAAAGAAAAATTCTCTTTGATCCAAACGTGACTTATTTTAAACCTAGGGCAGTACCTCTTCTTCAATTAGAAGAGGTAGATTTGGCAGCTGATGAATTAGAGGCTGTGAGACTTTGTGATTTGAAAGATTTGAATCAGGCTGAGGCCGCTAAAAAAATGAATATTTCCCAGAGCACCTTTCAGAGAATTCTTACCTCGGCTCATAAAAAAATAGCCCAAGCCCTAACAGAGGGTAAGGCCATAAAGATAAGAACCATGCCTCGTCAATAACCGGCGAAACCTTGGCTTGTTAGACTATAAATTATATAATCTTGAATTAAGGTTGAGTAAATTATGAAGAAATTTATTTTCGCCATTTTTGTTTTGGGTCTGCTATTTTTTTCTTTGCAAAATGTCTTAGCACAAAAGGATTATGTCTGCGCTGTTTATTTTACCGGCGTTGGTTGTCCTCATTGCGCTGAAACAGATCCTATCGTGCTTGAAGAATTGCCCCGAGAATACGCTAATTTTGTTGTGATTGAGTACGAAATTTACCAACAGACAGAGAATGCTCCTTTAATTTATCGGTATAATGAAGAATATAATTCTGGATTGGGGATTCCTTTGATAATTTTTAATAAAGAACAGAGTCTATCCGGCAGCTTTTCAATACCTCAAGAAGCGAGAGAAACGATTGAAGGATTTCAGTTAAATAAATGCCCTTTAATAGACGGTAGTTCTGTTGATTTCAGCGATTTAAATCTTGTTTCACTTTCTGGTTTCCCAAAAATTTGGTATCAAGGAAAAATTTTGATAAAAGTTGGCCCAGGTGGAGACAGTGAATTATTAAAAGAATTGTTGGTCAAAGATGATTTGAATGAAGTCTTAAAGGACATTGAGTTTCAGGAGATAAAACCTTTTAAAATTCCTCTTTCTGGGAAATATGTCGGATTTGACAATGGAATTTCAATTGGCAATTGGATCTTTCAGTGGAATGGACCCGCTTTGGAAGTTTTGCCCTCGGAAGGAGAAACGGCCACGGAAGAAACCCCCTTGGCTGAATCCGACTTAAAACTTACCATGGCTAAGGTTTTGTCCCTGGCGGCCATAGACGCCGTCAACCCTTGCGCCTTGGCGGTTTTAACTTTGATGCTTATCGCCATTCTGACTTATAATCCGACTAAAAAAAGGAATATTTTATTGGCTGGGCTAGCTTTCATTGTTTCGGTTTTCGTTATGTATTTAATTTATGGATTAATTATTATTAAATCATTCCAGCTCGTTCAAGTTTTAACCGCCGTTAGATTATGGCTTTATAAAATTTTAGGCGCCGGAGCCGTAATTTTAGGCTGTTTGAAATTAAAAGATTTTTTCCAGGCCAAGGCAGTTTGCAAAATATCACCGAAAGTAGACAAAGTTATTGCAAGAATAACCAGTCCCAAGGGTGCTTTTGCGGTCGGAGCTTTCGTGACCATATTTTTGCTTCCCTGCACCATCGGCCCCTATATTATCTGCGGAGGCATTCTTTGCCCTTTGGGTCTACTGAAAGCTCTGCCCTGGCTGCTGTTTTATAATTTAATATTTGTCTTGCCAATGCTGGCCGTGGTTTTGATAATTTATTTAGGCCTGTCAAGAGTTGAAAACATTTCAAGCTGGCAGGTAAGAAATATAAGATACCTGAATTTAATCTCCGGCCTGATCGTGTTAGGATTGGGAATAGCTATGATACTGGGCCTGGTCTGAACCTGCGAACTTAAATTTTTAAGATGAGTGATTTAGAAAAAATTAAAACCGAAATTGCCGATTGCAGGAAATGTCTTCTTTATAAAACAAGGAATTTTCCAGTAGTCGGAGAAGGGGACGATAAAGCTGAGATAATGTTTATAGGAGAAGCACCGGGAGCTAATGAAGACAGGACTGGTCGCCCTTTTTGCGGAGCGGCCGGAGAAATTTTAGACGAGCTTTTAGACTCAATAAAAATAAAAAGGAAAGATATTTATATTTGCAATATCCTTAAATGCCGTCCGCCCGGTAATCGCAACCCCCAGAAAGAAGAAATTCAAGCTTGCGCTTCGTATCTGGAGAGACAGATCGAAATTATAAGGCCGAAGATAATCTGTACGTTAGGAAATTTTTCCACAGTCTACCTAATGGAAAAATATGGATTAAAAAACCAAGTTCAGGGAATAAGTAAAATTCACGGCAGGATTTTCGAAGTTAAAAATCTCTTTCAAAGTATAAAAATTATTCCTCTTTATCATCCCGCCGTGGCTACTTACAACTCCAACATGAAAGAAACCTTGAGGAAAGATTTTAAAGTTTTAGAGAAACTTGGATAAAAGTAGTTAATATTTAAATTAGTATGGTAAAAATTTTAGGCGTTTTTGATCTATTAGCAGCGGCTCTTTTAGTGGGGGCGGCTTATCAGGTGACTTTGCCGTACGGTTTGGTGATTGCTTTGGCTGTTTATCTTTTTTTGAAAGCTTTGATGTTTTTAATGGATATTGGTAGTTTATTTGATATTATGGTTGGCATTTTGCTGATTTTGAGCTTGTCAATGAGTTTTCCGCCTTTGGTTTTTTTTATTTTTGCTGGTTTGATTGGCTTAAAAGGATTTTTAAGTTTATTCGCTTAAGGGGGCTTGACTGGCTTTTTGGCTTAAATTAAGGTAAAATAAGGACATAGAAAACTAAATTAAAGGTCGATTTGGGAAAATTTTAAGTAAAACATATTTTTTATTATGGAAGGTTATTGTGTCAAATGTAAGGCTAAAAGAGAAATGGATGATGCTAAAGAAGTAATCATGAAGGGCAAGGGCGGCGTGAAAAGAAAAGCCATGACCGGCAAATGCCCCAAATGCGGCACCAAGATGTTCCGCATCATGGGCAAAGCCTAGATTGGGATTTGAAGATTCTAGAAATCTTTGAAATAAACACAAAGGTCGTCTTAAAAGACGGCTTTTGTTGTATAATAGGTTAATGAAGAAAATTTTATTTCTTCTGTTCGGCCTGAACATTCTCGCCTGGGTGGCCGTTTATAATTTAAGCCAGCCTCAGTTTCTCAAGGTGACTTTTTTTGACGTGGGTCAGGGAGACAGTATTTTCATTGAAACCCCGCAGAACCACCAGATTCTGATTGATGGGGGACCGGATGCAACGGTTTTGGAAAAGCTGGGGGAAGAGATGCCTTTTTGGGACAGAACAATTGATCTGATTATTTTAACTCATCCCGAGCACGACCACATTGCCGGTTTGATAGAAGTTTTGTCGAGATATCGGGTTGAAAATATATTGTGGACCGGCGTTTTGAGAGATACGGCCGAATATCAGGAGTGGCAGAGGCTGATCGGGGAAGAAGAAGCGGAAATCTTTATTGCCCAAGCCGGCCAGCAGATTAACGGTGGTTCGGCCTGGATCGAGGTTTTGTATCCGTTTGAGGATTTTAACGGCAAAACCGTCAGCAATGTCAATAATACCTCTGTCAGCGTTCGGCTGGTTTTCGGCGAAAACAGTTTTTTGTTCACCGGCGACGCTTACAAGTCGGTCGAGATAGATTTGGTCAGGCAGGGGATGAAAGTTGACGTTGATGTTTTAAAGGTCGGGCATCATGGCAGCAAAACCTCCAGCGCCGAAGAATTCATCAAAGCGGTTTCTCCGGAAATTGCCGTTGTTTCGGCTGGCCGGGACAACAGCTACGGCCATCCCCATCCCGAAACTTTGGCGATTTTGGAAAAGTATGGTATAAACGTTTTAAGAACCGATCTTAACGGCGATATTAAATTTTTATGCAGTTCCCAGTCTTTAGAACTAAAGTAAAAGGCGTGACGAAAAAGTTTGACTTGAACAGCCCTGCGGGCAGAAGGCAGTATTTTGAATTGAAGGCCGGTCCGGAGATTAAAAAACTGAGAGCCTACTTCAAAAAAGGCAACACTTTCATCGCTTATCTTTTAGGCAAGAAGAATTCTGGCAAAGGGACTTATTCCAAGATGTTCGCTGAAATCATCGGCCACCAGTACGTTGAACATTTTTCCATTGGTGACATGATCAGAGAGATTGATCGGGATTTGAAAGACGCCAAAAAGAAGAAAGAATTAATCACTTTCTTGGAAAAGAATTACCGGGGCGGACATTCGGTTGAAGAACTGCTTTCTTTTTTGAAAAAAAGAAGCACTTCAGCCCCACTTCTCCCGACCGACTTGATTTTAGTTCTGGCTAAAAGACAAATAAGCCGGGGCAAAAAGAAAACACTTTTTATCGACGGCTTCCCCCGGGGCTTGGACCAGATAAACTTTACGCTTTTCTTCCGCGACCTGATCGGCTACCGCGAAGACCCCGATGTTTTCATCTTGTTCAATGTGCCGGAGAAGATTATTGACGAGCGGATGAAATACCGTCGGGTTTGTCCTAAATGCCAGACATCGAGGAATTTGAAATTATTGCCCACTTCAAAAGTGGAGTACGATGCAAAGAAAAAAGAATTTTATCTTTTGTGCGACAATCCCCGGTGCAAAAGCGTCAAGCTTCAACCAAAAGAAGGCGACGAAAAGGGGATAGGCCCCATTAAAGCCAGGCTGCTCAAAGACGAAGAGCTGATCCAGCAGGCCGCCTCTCTCTACGGCATTCCCAAAATCTTCCTGAGAAATTCGGTGCCGGAGACCCTAGCCAAAACTTACGTTGACGACTACGAGCTCACTCCCGAATACTACTACCAATGGGACGGCCAGAAGGTTGCTGTCAAGGAAAAGCCCTGGGTCGTGGCTGACGATGAGGGCGTTCCCTCCTACAGTTTGCTGGCTGCGGCCGTGGTACTCTCTTTGATCAAGCAAACGGTTGAGGTTTTGCATCTTTAAATTTTCTTGACAGAGTTTTTTGTGCTACAATAAAAAGAGCCCTAATCATTTCTAGCAGATTCTGGGACAAACGTGCTTAAAGGGAGTCCTATATCTGGTAGCGCTTCCCATAGTGGCTACCCTGCGGACACCCACTTACATTATTTTCCAGAAGAATTCTCTAGAAATGTCAGGGCCTCAAAAAATCCGCTTTAGGCGGACTTTTTGATTGTTTTCGGGCTGCTGAGAATTGAACTCAGTTCGCAGAGCCCCCAGCTCTGCATAATACCAATATACCACAGCCCGTTATTTATTCAGCCGTTTTATGCAGCGGGCGCAGGCTTTGACTCTTTTGCCCGAAGCCAACTTGACCCATTGGAGATTGGGGTGCTTCTTTTTTTTGCTGGTTGGGTTGTATTTTCCTCTTAATTTTTTCAGCTTCCAAATCATTCTGCCTTTTTTGCCGCAAATCGCGCATTGTTTAGCCATATAATAGTATGCTATCATAAAAATATGTGGTTGACAATATTCTCCCTGATCGTTCTGCTTTTTTCCATTGTGCTTCACGAACTGGCCCACGGGTCAGTGGCTTTGCGTTTAGGGGATCCGACCGCCAAGAACGCTGGCAGATTGACTTTGAACCCGATCAAGCATTTGGATCCTTTCGGTTCGGTTATTCTGCCCTTACTTTTACTTTTGTTTACGGCCGGCCAAGGACCGATTTTCGGCTGGGCCAAGCCAGTGCCGATCAACCCTTTTAATTTCCGGGACCAGAAATGGGGAACGTTGAAAGTTTCGGTGGCCGGGCCGAGTATGAATTTTCTGGTGGCTATTATTTTCGGTCTGGCCATCAGATTCATTCCCTTGCCCGAAACCCTTTTGATTCTTTTTAGCATCATCGTCATCTATAATTTCGCCTGGGGCATATTCAACCTGGTGCCGATTCCGCCTTTGGACGGTTCTCATATTCTTTTTTCTTTTCTGCCTGCAAGCTTCAACAATATCAAACTGTTTATGCACCAGTTCGGCCTCTTCATTCTGCTTTTCTTTTTATTCTTCGGCGGGCTGAGTTTCGTTTTCCGGGCCGCCTCAGTTTTGTATTATTTAATCGCCAGTCACTCTTTCGTCATATAAAAATGTTGACAGATATTTAATTTTCTGGTAAATTTTGAGCATTATGCCGACAATCCATCAACTGACCAAGAAAGGAAGGAAAAAAGCAAAAAAGAAGGACGCTACGCCCGCCCTGACTTTCGGTTTCAACGTTTTGAAAAATCGGCCCAAAGAATACCAGTCGCCTTTTAAAAGGGGAGTCTGTTTGAAAGTTTTCACCGCTACTCCCAAAAAGCCCAACTCGGCCCTAAGAAAAGTGGCCCGGGTTCGCTTGACCAACGGCATGGAGGTTACCGCTTACATTCCCGGCGAGGGCCACAACCTGCAAGAGCACTCGGTGGTGGTTATCCGGGGCGGCCGAGTCAAGGATCTGCCCGGGGTCAGGTATCACGTGGTCAGGGGAGTTTTGGATACGGGCGGGGTAGAAGGCCGCAAGCAGGAAAGAAGTAAATACGGCACCAAAAGAGCAGAATAATTATGGCCCGAGGTAAAAAAACAAAAAGAGCAATATCGCCCGATTCGGTTTACCGCCATGTTCTGGTGGCCAAATTCATCAACCAGATAATGAGGCGGGGCAAGAAAAACATTGCGCGGAAAATCGTTTACCGCGCTTTTGATATTATAAAAGAAAAAAGCAAAAAAGAACCGATTGAGGTTTTTGAAAAAGCTTTGGATAATGCCTCACCCTTGCTGGAAGTTAAACCTAAAAGAGTCGGGGGAGCGACCTACCAGGTGCCCATGGAAGTCAGGGGCGACAGAAAAATAACCCTGTCTATGAGATGGATTATTACGGCCGCCCGTTCCAAGAAAGGTAGGCCGATGGCCGAAAAATTGGCCGAAGAGCTGATGATGGCAGCGAAAAACGAAGGTTCGGCCATTAAAAAGAAAGAAGATACTCACCGCATGGCCGAAGCCAATCGGGCCTTTGCTCATTTTGCTTGGTAAATTATATGCCCAGAAAATATCCAATTGAAAGAGTCAGAGATATTGGCATTATCGCCCATATTGATGCCGGTAAAACAACCATGACCGAGCGTGTTTTGTTTTACACGGGCATTTCCCATAAGATCGGAGAGGTGCACGAAGGCAAAGCTATTATGGACTGGATGGCCCAGGAAAGGGAAAGGGGTATTACTATTACTTCGGCCGCCACCACTTGTTTTTGGAAAGCCGGAGGCGGAGAGGAGCATCGTTTCAATATTATTGATACGCCCGGCCACATTGATTTTACCGCCGAAGTGCAGCGGTCTCTGCGGGTTTTAGACGGAGCGGTGGTGGTTTTTGACGGGGTGGCTGGCGTGGAGCCGCAGTCAGAAACAGTCTGGCGCCAGGCTGATAAATTCAAAGTTCCCCGCCTCTGTTTTATTAATAAATTAGATAGGCTGGGCGCTTCTTTCGAAAAAAGTCTGGAATCAATCTGGCAGAAACTAACGCCCGATGCGGTGGCTATGCAGCTTCCCATCGGCTTGGAAGATAAATTAGAGGGCGTGGTTGATCTTTTGACCATGAAAGCTCTGAGGTTCGAGGGCGATTTCGGCCAGATTGTTAAAGAAGAAGAAATTCCCGCCGACATGGCAGTTGAAGCCAAAAGCTGGCGGGAAAAATTAATTGAAAAGATCGCGGCCGAAGATGAAAAAATGCTTGACCGGTATTTAGCCGGCAAGGAAATATCGGTTGAAGAATTAAGAAAAGTTTTGAGAAAAGCGGTTTTAGATTACAAACTGGTGCCGGTTTTCTGCGGTTCAGCTCTGAAAAACAAGGGAGTGCAGCAAATACTGGATGCCGTTGTCTATTATCTGCCCTCGCCGATTGATCTTCCGCCGGTTAAGGGAACCGATCCCAAAACCGGTCAGGAAATTGAGAGAAAGGCTGACGATAAAGAAATGTTTTCCGCTTTAGCCTTTAAAGTTGCTACTGACCCTTACGTTGGTACTTTGACTTACTTTCGCATTTACTCCGGTATATTAACCAAGGGTTCCTATCTTTTGAATTCAGTTACCGGAGAAAAGGAAAGGATCGGGAGAATTTTAAGAATGCACGCGGCCGAGAGGGAAGAAGTCCAGGAGCTTTTCACCGGCGATATTGCGGCTACGGTCGGTTTGAAAAATACTTCAACCGGCCACACTTTGTGCGCCGAGGACGGGCCTATTGTACTCGAAAAAATTATATTCCCCGAACCGGTCATTTCCATTCGTATTGAACCCAAGACTAAAGCCGACCAGGAAAAGATGGGTTTGGCCCTGAAGAAATTATCAGAGGAAGATCCGACTTTTCGGGTTAAGGGCGATACGGAAACCGGCGAAACAATTATTTCGGGCATGGGCGAGCTGCATTTGGAAATTATTGCCGACCGCATGAAAAGAGAATTCAAAGTGGAAGCTTCTGTGGGTCGTCCCCAGGTTGCTTACAAGGAAACAATCAAAAAGGAAGCGGAAGCCGAAGGAAAATATATCAGACAATCGGGCGGCCGTGGACAATACGGCCATGTCTGGCTGAGAGTGGAACCCAAAGAAAGGGGAGAAGGATTTGAATTTATCAACGAGATCAAGGGCGGCACCATACCCCAGGAATTTATCCCGGCGGTTGGAAAAGGCGTCAAAGAAGCCATGGACAAGGGAGTGGTGGCTGGCTATCCATTAGTGGACATGTCTGTTGCCTTGTACGACGGTTCCTATCACGAAGTTGATTCTTCCGAAGTAGCTTTCAAGATTGCCGGTTCCCAGGCCCTGCAGGCAGCATGCAAAAAAGCCAAGAGCGTTTTGCTTGAGCCTATTATGAAACTGGAAGTGGTGGTGCCTTCAGAATTTTTGGGTGACAGCATCGGTGATTTGTCGGCCAGGCGAGGCAAGATTGAAGAAACCAGCGATCGGGTTAATATGAAAGTGATTGACGCTAAAGTGCCTTTAGCCCAGATGTTCGGCTACGCCACTGCCCTGCGCTCAATGACCGAAGGCAGGGGTACATTCACTATGGAGTTTGACAAGTACGAAGAGGTGCCCCAGAATATCGCCCAGGAGATTGTTGAAGGCAAAAGAAAATAATATGGATTTAGACGAAATCAAAAAAATAATTGAAAAAGAAGGAGGAAAAATCATCGTGGTGGAGCAGGGTAAGCCGATTTTGGTTATTACTTCTTTTGAAGATTATGCCAAAACTAAACCCGAACCGGAGAAAAAAACAGAAAAGCCAGTTCCTCCGGAATCAAACGAGGAAGAGCTGAAGATCGAGGATTTGCCTTTCTGATGTTGACAAAATCTTTCTGGTTCGTTAAGATGATAATTAGTTAATAATTAATAACAATTAATAATTAAGAAAAAACATGGCAGAAAAAGAAAAGTTTGTCAGGGGAAAACCCCATGTTAACGTTGGTACCATCGGTCACGTTGACCACGGTAAAACAACCTTAACCGCCGCTATCCTTCACATTTTAAAGTTGAAGGGCTTTAAGGCGTCAGAAAAATCCGTGGATCAGATTGACTCTGCTCCCGAAGAAAAGGCTCGTGGTTTGACTATTGCGGTCTCGCACCTGGAATACGAAACCGATAAAAGGCACTATGCCCACATTGACTGTCCCGGTCACGCTGACTACATCAAAAACATGATTACCGGGGCCGCGCAGATGGACGGCGCCATTTTAGTGGTTTCCGCTCCCGACGGTCCTATGCCACAAACCAGAGAGCATATTCTTTTGGCGCGACAGGTAGGACTGCCTTCCATCGTTGTCTTTTTGAACAAATGCGACGCGGTGGACGATCCAGAAATCATTGACCTGGTTGAGTCGGAAGTCAGGGAACTTTTGAACAAATACAAGTTTCCCGGCGACAAGATTCCCATTATCCGCGGTTCAGCTTTGAAAGCTCTGGACGCCAAGTCAGCTGATGACGAAGCAGCCAAACCAATTTTGGATTTGGTCAAGGCTTTAGACGAATCAATCCCCGAACCGACCCGCGAAACCGATAAGCCGTTTTTAATGGCGATTGAAGACGTTTTCTCAATTGCCGGAAGAGGTACGGTCGCTACGGGCAGAATTGAAAGAGGAGCCGTTAAGCCGAACGAAGAAGTGGAACTGGTCGGTATTAAACCAACCACTAAAACCATTGCGGTCAGTATTGAAATGTTCAACAAGCTGTTGGATGAAGGACAGGCTGGCGACAATGTCGGTATACTGATGAGAGGGTTGAAAAAGGAAGAAGTGGAAAGGGGGCAGGTTTTGGCTAAGCCAGGTTCAATTACTCCTCATACTGAATTTGAAGGCGAGATTTACGTTTTAACCAAGGAAGAAGGCGGACGTCATACTCCTTTCTTCCCGGGTTACAAGCCCCAGTTTTACATCAGGACTACCGATGTGACCGGCGATGTTACTTTGCCCGAAGGCACTGAAATGGTTATGCCCGGCGACACGGTTAATTTGAAAGTCAAACTGATCGCGCCCGTGGCTCTGGAAGAGCAGCAAAGATTCGCCATTCGGGAAGGCGGCAAAACAGTTGGGGCAGGTGTTGTTACCAAAATAATTAAATAATGCCCAAGAAAAAGACAGCCGAAGCCAGCGGAGCCGTTAAGCCCAAGATTAGAATTAAGCTCCGCGCTTATGACCATAAGGTGATTGACAATAGCGCTCGACAGATCGTTGAGACGGCTTTGCGCTATGGGTCCGAGGTTTCCGGTCCCGTGCCCTTGCCCACCGAAATCCGCAAGTACACGGTTAATCGTTCCAGCTTCGTGCACAAGGACGCCAGAGAGCAGTTTGAAATGAGGGTCCACAAAAGACTGATTGACATCCTGACTCCCAACTCAAGAGTGATTGACGCCCTGACTAGTTTGACCTTGCCGGCTGGCGTGGATATAGAAATCAAAATGTAATGTTAGAAAAACCGCCGTGAGGCGGTTTTTCGTTTCCTAATGATTTCCTTGACAATGCATCAAGGATAGAATATGGTTAGAGAGAAAACTTTGCAGCGTTAAGGAGGAAAGATGGTCGTTAAAGCTAAACGGGTGATTAAGCTTCTTAGCGACGAAGAGCGGAAAACCGTAAAAGACCTGGAGAAAAAGATTGACCAGCACCTTAAAAAAAAGATGAAGGTTCTTAAGCGCAATGGCCACGCGAGAATTGATATCGGTTCGTTTGACGATCTTCGCCTCACAGACCTTGTTAAACGCACATTGAGAGAAAGATATCGGCGTGCGGGCTGGGAAGTCAAGATAGATTATACGCAAGACGATAATGAAACAACATCTCCAACTGCCACGAGAATATTTTTCGTGTTCAGAATTCTCCCATCTTATCAATAAAAAAATGGCTCTTCTGCCGCTAAACCCTCTAGGCAATATAGAGGGTTTTTTATTTCAATTCCTAGAATAAACTTTTATCAACTTATCGCTAAACAGACAGTTTTTTGTTAGAATAGAAGATAGGACAATATAAAACGGGGAATTGACAGATTTTACGGATAATGTTAGGTTTATTATATAATAAGGTTCAACAACATGTTTTTATTTTCCTAAAAAAACATTAGTTAAATTGCCTTGGACAGCTGGGCAATGGCCCAGTTTTTCATTGAGATGAAAATATGAAATTCATTTTAGGAATAAAATTAGGCATGCTGCAGGTGTTTGGCGAGAAAGGGAAGATGGTTCCGGTCACTTTGATTGAGGCTGGACCATGCCAGGTAACTCAGATTAAGACAAAAGAGAAAGACGGCTACGTAGCCGTCCAGCTTGGTTTCGGGAATATTGAGAAAAAGAAAAAGATAAAAAAGCCAATGCAGAAAAAACCTTTCCGTTTTCTGCGAGAGTTCCCGGGTAACGACTATAAAGCGGGCGAGAAAATAGACGCTTCAGTTTTTCAAGCAGGGGATACGGTCAAAGTTTCAGGTATTTCCAAGGGTAAAGGTTTTCAGGGCGCTGTCAAAAGATGGGGATTTTCGGGGAGAAATGCCACTCATGGAGTCAAGCACGAACATCGCACTTTGGGATCAGTCGGCACCACCGGCCCCCAAAGAGTTATCAAGGGCAAGAAGATGCCGGGCAGAATGGGTTCGGAAAGGGTGACGGTGAAAAATTTAGAAATAATAAAAGTCGACAAAGAAAATAATTTGTTGGCGGTCAAGGGAGCGGTACCTGGCCCCAAAGGCACGTTGCTGGAGATTTATGAAAGTTAATGTTTATGACCAACAAGGCAAAATAATCAGCCAGTCCCTTTTGCCCAAGGAGATTTTTGACGTTGAGGTAAACCCTGATTTAATTCATCAGGTGGCGGTTTCCCAGACGGCTAACCGTCGGCAAGCTTCAGCTCACAGCAAAAGCCGGGCTGAGGTCAGGGGCGGGGGCAGAAAGCCCTGGCGCCAGAAAGGCACGGGCAGAGCCCGCCACGGTTCGCGCCGTTCGCCTTTATGGAAGGGAGGCGGAGTTACTTTCGGGCCGACCAACCAAAGGATTTTTAAAAAGAAAATCAACCAGAAAATAAAAAGGAAAGCCCTGTTAATGGTTTTATCAGCCAAGGCCAAAAACAAATTATTGGTTTTGCTTGATAATTTGAAAATTGAAAAACCGAAAACAAAGCTGATGACCGGAATTTTAAAAAAGTTGCCCTGCAAAGAACAAAGTTCCCTGATTGTTTTGCCGGGGATGGATAAAAATATTATCAGGGCGGCTAAAAATCTTGCCCAGGCAGAAACAATCCAGGCCAAAGATTTAAACGCCTTGGACTTGCTCAATTTTAAATATTTGATTATGCCTAAGACCGCTGTCAAAGTAATTAAGGAAACATTTTTGAAATAATCATGGCTTTGTTTAATTTTTTTAAAAAAAAGAAAAAAGATAAAATAAAGAAAGCAGTCAAGAAAGAGGTTGAGAAAACCGCCCCGGTCGAAAAGAAGCCGGTTAAAGCAGCGCCCAAACCCAAGAAAACACCGTTTATCGCTTACCGGGTTTTGAAAACGCCGCAGATAACCGAAAAGGCAACCGATTTGACGAAAAACAACCAGTACGTTTTTAAGGTTTTTGCCGACGCTAACAAGAAAGACATCAGAAAAACCATTGAAGATCTTTACGGGGTGGATGTTGTTAAGGTTCAGGTGATCCAAGTGCCTCCCAAGCAGCGAAGATTGGGCCGGACAGAAGGTTGGCGCAAAGCTTACAAAAAAGCAGTTGTTAGGGTAAAAGAGGGCCAGAAGATAGAATTATTGCCAAGATAATTATGTTGAAGAAAAACGCGACAAAAGAAGACTTTAAGATGTTGACCAAGAAAAAGCCGGAAAAGAGCTTGCTTTTAAGGTTGCAGCAGAAAGCAGGCAGAGGCCGCACCGGCCGCATTACTGTCAGACACCAGGGCGGGGGCGAGAAAAAACTTTATCGCATGGTTGATTTTGGCCAGGAAAAAATTAATATTAAAGCCAAGGTTGCTTCTTTAGAATACGATCCTTATCGTTCCGCCTTTATCATGCTTTTGGAGTACGAAGACGGCGAGAAGCGCTACCGCTTGGCGCCTCAAAACTTGAAAATCGGCGACAGCGTCATCTGTCAGGATAAAGCCGACTTAAAGCCTGGTAACCGACTGAAATTGAAAAACATACCTGTCGGCACCACGGTTTACAATATTGAAATTATACCGGGTCAAGGAGGTAAGCTAGCCAGAGGAGCGGGGGCAGCTGCCAGTGTTCTGGCTCATGAAGGCAAATACGCCCAGATTGAAATGCCTTCTACCGAAGTCAGGCAAATACCCCAGGAATGTTTTGCCACTTGTGGCATGCTTTCCCGGCCGGAACATATTTATATGAAGATAGGCAAGGCGGGCAGATCGCGCCATCAGGGCCGCCGGCCGACAGTCAGAGGCTCGGCCATGATTCCGGCCGACCATCCCCACGGCGGAGGGGAAGGCAAAGCGCCGATCGGTTTAAAGCATCCAAAAACTCCCTGGGGCAAACCGGCTTTAGGGGTTAAAACCAGAAAAAGAAGATGGACGGATAAATATATTATTCAAAGAAGACGTAAAGAATAACCATGTCAAGAAGTTTAAAAAAAGGTCCCTATATCGACGAGAAATTATTGAAAAAGCTGAAAGATATAAAACAAGGCAGCAAAACCATTGTTAAAACCTGGTGCCGATCTTGCACCATAACGCCGGAAATGGTCGGTTTCACCTTTGGCGTGCATAATGGCCGGGAGCATGTGCCGGTTTATGTTTCCGAAGACATGGTCGGCCATCGCTTGGGCGAATTCGCTCCGACCACCAAATTCGGCCGACACGGCGGCCGCATGCAGAGAGAGTTGGAAACGCAAGCAACCGAGAAAGAAGCGGCCAAAGTGGAAGCGGCCAAAGAAGAAAAACCGAAATAATTTTATGACTGTTACAGCCAAATTACAATATTTAAGAATCGCACCCCGCAAAGTCAGACTGGTGGCCGATGCTATCCGGGGAAAATCAATCGAGGAAGCTCGCAACATCCTGCGTTTTACCGTTAAGAAAGGAGCCCCGCCCTTACTGAAACTTTTGAATTCGGCCGCAGCCAACGCCAAGAACAATCCCAAACTGGCCGAAGCCGATTTTTACATTTCAAAAATCGAAGTGAATGAAGGACCAAAATACAAAAGATTCCGGCCGCGAGCCAGAGGACAGGCTTATGAGATCCAGAAAAAAACCTCCCACATTAATTTGGTCCTGGACGAAGTTAAAACCAAGAAAAAAACAGCGAAAAAAGTTAAAGTAATTAAAAAACATGTCCCACAAAGTTCATCCTAAATCATTTCGCTTGAGAAATTCGCAGGATTGGGATTCCCGCTGGCTGGACAAAAAGAAAACTTCCCAGTATTTGGAAGAAGATTTTAGGATTAGGGAATTTTTGGAGAAAAAACTAAAGGATTGCGCGGTTGAGAAGGTTGAGATTGAAAGATCTACGGGCAAGGTTAATTTAATTATCAACAGCGCCCGGCCGGGTTTGATTATAGGAAGAGGTGGCAAAGGAGCCGAAGACCTGAAAAAAGAAATAGAAAGGATTCTGCCCGTTAGAAAAGACGAAAAAAGAGAATTAAGGATTGAAATTAGGGAGGTGAAGAACGTTTGGGCTTCTGCTTCTCTGGCGGCTCAATGGGTCGCCCAACAGCTGGAAAGGAGAATGCCGCATCGCCGGGTCATCAAACAATCTTTGGAAAAAATCATGGCCAGCAAGGAAGTTCAGGGAGCCAGGATTGAGGTTTCCGGCCGCTTGGGTGGTTCGGAAATAGCCAGGAGAGAATGGCTTAAAAAGGGCCGTTTGCCCCGTCAAACGATTCGTTCGGTGATTGATTACCATCAGGCAGAAGCTTTCTGTTCTTACGGCGTCATCGGGGTTAAAGTCTGGATTTATAAAGGAGAAAAATTTGAATAAAGCTTATGTCAATTTTAATGCCGAAAAAAGTAAAACACCGTAAATGGCACAAGGGCCGCCGAAGGGGCTTGGGCGTTTCAATAAGAGGCTCGGAATTGAGTTTTGGCAGCTTTGGGTTAAAAGCCATGGAATCCAAATGGCTGAGCGCCCGTCAGATTGAAGCTGCCCGGCGAGCAGTCATTAGGTATTTGAAGAAAGGTGGCAAGCTTTGGATCAGGATTTTTCCCGACAAGCCCGTAACACAAAAAGGGACCGAGGTGCCGATGGGCGGGGGAAAGGGGTCGGTTGACCATTACGCTTTTCCCATTAAGCCCGGCCGCATTATTTTCGAACTGGAAGGGATCAAGGAAGAAATAGCCAGAGAAGCTTTCCAGAAGGCATCTGCCAAACTGCCGATTAAAACTAAATTTATACAAAAATAATGGAGATAAAAGAATTAAGGCAAAAATCCAAAGCCGAATTGCAGAAAATACTTTCAGACCAGCGGGAACATTTGAGGAATTTAAAATTCGATTTGGCTTCGGGCAAAGTTAAAAACGTCAGGGTAATCAGGGCATTGAAAAAAGAAATTGCCAGAATTTTAACCTTATTAAAACAACATGCCTAAAAAACAACTAACCGGCTTTATCGTTTCAACCAAGACGCCCCAAACCGCGGTCGTCAAGGTGGAAAGGATAAAAAAACATCCCAAATATAAAAAAAGATACAAGGTTCACAAAAAATACCAAGCCCACGTTGCCAGCGGCGATTATGCGGTTGGCGACAAAGTGGTCATTGAAGAGTGCCGGCCGATTTCCAAACGTAAGAAATGGCAGGTAATTAAAAAAATATGATTCAAAATCAAACCAAATTAAAAGTAGCTGACAACACTGGCGCAAAAATTCTGCAGTGTTTTCAGATTTTGGGTGGAACTCGCCACCGCTATGCTCAGATTGGCGACGTCATCATCGGCACGGTGAAAAAAGCTGAACCGAGAAAGATCGTCAAGAAGCATGAAAAAACCAGGGCCGTGATTGTCAGGCAGAAAAAGGCTCTTCGCCGGAGCGACGGCTCTTACATTCGGTTTGATGATAACGCCTGCGTTATCCTGGATGCTAAGACCAAAGAGCCCAAGGGCGGCCGTATTTTCGGTCCGGTAGCCAAAGAGATAAAAGAAAAAGGTTTTGATAAAATAGCCGCCTTGGCTGAAGAACTAATATGAAAATCAAAAAAGACGACCAAGTATTAATAATTTCAGGCAAAGACCGGGGCAAGAGAGGCAAGGTTTTGGATGTTTTTCCTCAAGAGGAGAAAGTAATGGTTGAAGGCGTCAACATTAGGAAAAAGCACGTCCGACCCAAGAAATCCGGCGAAAAAGGCCAGATAGTTCAGGTGCCCTCACCAATTGCTGTTTCCAACGTCAAACTGATTTGTCCCAAGTGCGGTCAGCCCACTCGGATCGGTCATAAAATTATTGAAAATAATAAATACCGCATTTGCAAGAAATGCGGCAAAGAATTATGATGCGTTTAAAAGAAAAATACCAAAAAGAAATAGTGCCCCAGTTGATGAAAGAGTTCGGCTGTCGGAGTAATATGGCCGTTCCCAGGATTGACAAGATTGTTTTGAATACCGGATTTGGCCGGCAGGTGGTCGGCAAGACCGGAGAAGAGCAGAAAAAAATCCAGGAAGCTGTGATTAATGATTTGACTTTGATCGCTGGACAGAGAGCTGTCTTGACCCGGGCCAAGAAAGCCATCGCCAGCTTTAAAACCAGAAAAGGCATGCCGATAGGGGCTTGTGTTACTCTGAGAGGCCAGAAAATGTATGATTTTTTAGAAAGGCTGATTCACATGGCTCTGCCGCGCTCCCGTGATTTTCAGGGGATTGAGTCGCAAGCCGTTGACGGGCAGGGCAATTTAACCCTGGCGATTAAAGAGCACATCGCTTTTCCGGAAATATCGCCGGAAAAAACTAAGATGCTTTTCAGTTTTGAGGTTACCATTGTGACGACCGCCAAGGATAGGGGAAAAGGTTTGAAATTATTAAAATCATTAGGTTTACCGATTAAATAATATGGCCACCAAAGCGCAAATAGCTAAATCAAAAAAGAAACCGAAGTATTCAAGTCGATTGGTGCGGCGTTGTTTTCGCTGCGGCCGGAAAAGAGGTTATATGAGAAAGTTCGGCCTTTGCCGGATCTGTTTTAGAGAAATGGCTAATAAAGGTTTAATCCCCGGCGTTAAAAAATCAAGCTGGTAAACATATGGATCCAATAACAGACATGTTAAACAGAATAAGGAACGCGCAGGCTGTTTTACATCCCCAAGTTGAGATGCCTTATTCCGATTTGAAATACGGGATAGCTAAGCTTTTGGAGAAAAAAGGCTTAATTGGAAAGGTGGTTAAGGCAGGCAAAAAGGAAAAAAAATCCATTGAGATTACTTTGAAATACGAGAATAAAGTAGGGATTATTTCGGGGTTGAAGAGAGTTTCCAAGCCGGGCCAGAGAATCTATCTGCCGGCCAAAAAAATCAGGCCGGTCAAAGGCGGCTACGGTTTGGCCATCATTTCAACCTCTAAAGGTCTTATGACGGGGAAAGAAGCTAAAAAACAAAAATTAGGCGGAGAAGTTCTCTGCGAAATTTGGTAATATGTCAAGAATCGGCAAAAAACCAATTGAAATACCCCAGGGCGTCGAAGTGAAAATTATTGGCCAGCAGGTAAATATCAAAGGCCCAAAAGGCGAACTTTCCCAGACGGTTCGGCCGGAGATCAAGGTTGAAACTAAAGAAGGAAAAATCTTTGCCACAGTCCAAATAGAAACTAAAAAAACAAGGGCTTTATGGGGACTGACCAGGGCTCTGCTGCAGAACGACGTCAAGGGGGTGAGCGAAGGTTATGAGAAAAAATTAGAGATTGAAGGCGTCGGCTACAAAGCCAGTTTAGAGGGCCAGGATTTGGTTTTGAATATCGGCTTTTCCCATCCGGTTAAGATAAAAGCGCCAGAAAATATTAAATTTGCGGCCGAGAAGAATATTATTACTATCAACGGAGTTGATAAGGGATTGGTCGGTCAGATGGCCGCCAAAATAAGGCAGGTCAGACCGCCCGAACCCTATAAGGGCAAGGGCATTAGATATGCCGGAGAACAAATTAGAAGAAAGGTCGGCAAAAAAGCCGCTACCACCGCCCAATAATATGTTGAATAAACAAGTAAAAAGATTAAGACGTCATCGGAGAGTAAGAGCTAAAATAAAAGGTACGGCTAAAGTACCAAGACTGGTTGTTTTCCGTTCGCACCAGCATATCTATGTTCAATTGGTTGACGACGACAAAGGCAAAACGATTGTTTCGGCCAGTAGCCAGGAGTTTAAGAAAAGCAAAAAAATAAAAGCTGACTGGGCAAAAGAAGTCGGGAAATCGGTTGCCAAAAAAGCCTTGGAGAAAAAGATTGAAAAAGTTGTTTTTGACCGGGGCGGGTACAAATACCACGGCCGGGTCAAGGCCGTAGCCGAAGGCGCCCGGGAAGGCGGATTGAAATTTTAAATAAAAAGAGGGCAAAGCATTGCAGAAACCCTCTTAAAGAAATCTTTCAGAAAAGATGTGCCGGAATTTTTCAAAGATCTTTGAGAAGATAAAATACCAGCTCCATTTATCAGCTATCACTATTACCGCTGTCATCAGGCAAAGAGCAGATATATACATC
Organism: uncultured Candidatus Saccharibacteria bacterium; assembly: GCA_964568775.1. Taxonomy (GTDB): domain Bacteria; phylum Patescibacteriota; class Minisyncoccia; order Minisyncoccales; family MHMH01; genus CAZMQW01. The sequence goes on along the minus strand of CAZMQW010000001.1, from coordinate 25,505 downwards.
CAGGCCGGAGCTCCTGCAGGATAATGGGAACGGATTAATGCCTCTCCTCCGGCGATTACCAGGGCCATGGCCGCGATAAGTATGATGATATCAGCCAGGATTGCCTTAAGCTCTTTTTTCATTTCAGCCCTCCTTTCCTATTGAATCATTTTATAAAATAAGGTAAAATTGTCAATTATGTACAGAGAGAGATTTAGAAAATTTCATAAAGAAAAACCGAAAGACGAATTTGAGTCCAAGCTTTTAGATTTGGCCAGAATTTCCCATACCAGGGCCGGCGGCCGGAAAATGAGATTTAGGGCCGTAATTGTGACCGGCGACAAAAAAGGCAAGGTTGGTTTGGGTATTGCCAAGGGGAGCGATGTCCAGCTGGCGATTGAAAAAGCCACCCGGCTGTCCAAAAAATATCTGATTGAGATACCGATTGTGGAAGATACCATTCCTCACGAGGTTGAAGCCAAGGTCGGAGCGGCCCGGGTTTTATTAAGGCCGCAGCGAAAGGGCCGTGGACTGGTGGCCGGCGGTACGGTCAGGGTGGTTTGCAGTTTGGCCGGCATTAGAAACATTTCCTCGAAAATTCTCAGCCGAACCGGCAATAAAATCAACAATGCCCGGGCGACCATGGAATCTTTGAAAAAATTAAAGCTTAAACAAAATGCAGCTCCACGAACTTAAACCAACTCACAGAAAAAAAACAAGGAAAAGAGTCGGCCGAGGCGGCAAAAGAGGCACTTATTCGGGCCGGGGCATGAAAGGTCAGAAATCTAGGTCGGGCCGCAGGTTAAAGCCAGCTATCCGCAGCGTGCTGAAAAGATATCCCAAATTAAGGGGCTACAGATTCAGTTCCCGGAGCAGAAAGCCGGCCATTGTCAATTTGGCCGAACTGGAAAAAAAGTTCAAAGCCGGCGGAACCGTCAACCCCCAAACCTTGCTCGAGAACAAATTAATTCGTAAAATAAAAGGGAAGATGCCCCCGGTCAAGATTTTGGGCAAAGGCAAGTTGAGCAAATCTTTAACGGTCGAAGGCTGCAAGATATCAAAGGGAGCTGCCGACCAAATCAAAAAAGCCAATGGCCTGGTTAAATAAAGTCATTCAAGTATTTAAAATTCCCGATCTGCGGAAGAAAATCCTCTTTGTTCTGGGGGTTTTTGTTGTTTTTCGGTTGATGGCCAGCATTCCCATGCCGGGCATTGATATTGAGAATCTAAAATCGTTTTTTGACCAGTTCCAGGTTTTCGGCCTTTTGAATCTTTTTACCGGCGGCACTTTAGCCAACCTTTCGATCGTTATGTTGGGTTTGGGCCCCTACATTACCGCCACCATTATCATGCAGCTTTTGACCATGATTTTCCCGCCATTGGAACGCATGTATAAAGAAGAAGGCGAGGCCGGCAAACGAAAATTCAACCAGTACGGCAGGATTTTAACCGTGCCATTGGCCATGCTGCAGGGCTATGCCATGCTGACATTATTCCAAAGGCAGGGAGCAATCGGCGCAATTTCACCGGCCACTGTTTTAACCTCCATTATTACCGTGGCGGCCGGCTGTCTCTTTTTAATGTGGCTGGGTGAGTTGATTACTGAAAGAGGAATCGGCAACGGCGTCAGCTTGCTGATTTTTGCCGGCATTATCGCCCAAGTGCCGACCAGCATCAGAGAATCTATCGTCAAATGGGATCCGTCTCAATTACCCGCTTATCTGCTCTTTTTCGGCATGGCTTTGCTGATTATAGCGGGCGTGGTTTTGATTAACGAAGGCCGACGCAACATACCCGTTTCTTATGCTAAAAGAGTCAAAGGTACGCGCATGTACGGGGGAGTGTCAACTTATTTACCCCTGAACATTAATCCGGCCGGGGTGATACCGATTATTTTCGCTCTCTCTATTATGCTTTTCCCGGGGATGATTGCCAATTTCCTGTCGGGCGCTGGCGGCATGGTCGGTCAAGTAGCGCAGTACATCGGTGCTCTTTTTGAGAACATTTGGATTTACGGCATTTTATATTTTATTTTGGTCTGTCTTTTCACTTATTTCTATACGGCTGTTACCTTTGACCCAAAAGCAATTGCTTCCAATTTGCAGAAAATGGGCGGTTTCGTGCCCGGCATCAGACCGGGTGAGTCAACCGCCAATTTCCTTTATTATATTTTAAACCGCATTCTGCTGATCGGCGCCCTGTTTTTGGGAACCATTGCGGTTTTGCCCTCTATCGTCGGGGGGGCGACCGGCATCACTGTTTTTTCTTTCTTGATCGGCGGCACGGCTCTGCTGATTACTGTTTCGGTTGTTCTGGAAACCATGCGGCAAATTAACGCTCAATTGCAAATGAGAGAATATGAAACCTTCTAAACCATTAGCCATTATTATTTTAGGCGTTCAGGGTTCTGGCAAAGGAACCCAGGCTAAGATGTTAATAGAAAAATTTGGCCTGGAATACATTAGCAGCGGAGATTTACTGAGGGCAAGAAAAAAGAAAAAAGATTTTACCGGAGCAAAAATTGGCCGGGTGATAGACCGGGGGTTAAGAGTCCCCACGCCGGTTATTTTTAAAATGTGGATGGATAAACTGGAGGAGTTCAAGAATAAAAAAAGATTTAAAGGATTGGCCGTAGAAGGCAGCCCGCGGACCGTTCCCGAAGCAGAAATGCTGGAATTGGCTTTGGATTGGTACGAGTGGAAAAATAAAAAAGTCATTTACATTGATATTTCTTTAAAAGAAGCTGTCTGGCGATTGACCAGGAGAAGGATGTGCAGGAAATGCGGCCGGATTATGCCTTTTGTCGGTGAATTCAGAAAAATGAAGAAATGCGACAAGTGCGGCGGAGAGCTTTTCACCAGGAAAGACGATAACGAAAAAGCTATCAGGAACAGGCTGGGCTGGTTTAAGAAAGAAGTAATGCCGGTCATTAATTATTATAAAAAGAGAGGGAAGTTGATCAGGATCAACGGCGAGCAGTTAATCGAAGCTGTTTTTAAAGACGTACTCAAAGCTGTCAAATGATTACAATTAAGTCGAAAAAAGAGATTGAGGTAATGAGAGAAGGTGGCAAAATTCTGGCCCGCATCATGAAAGAACTGGAGAAAAGGGTTAAGCCGGGCATTACCACTATTGAATTAAACAGGGCAGCCGAAGCCCTGATTTTAAAATCCGGAGGAAAATGCTCTTTTAAAGGGTATGAAGGATATCCGACCTGTTTGTGCGCTTCAATCAACCAGGAGATAGTTCATGTTGTTCCTTCGGCCAGAGTTTTGAAAGAAGGCGATGTTATTTCGCTTGATCTGGGTATTTTTTATAAAGGCTTTCACGCTGATATGGCCGTGACTTTGCCGGTCGGCAAGGTTTTGCCAGAGACCGCCAGATTAATCAGGGTGACCAAGAAAGCCTTGAAAAGAGGTATCAAGAAAGCAAAACCTGGCAACACTTTCGGCGATATCGGCAATACCATCCAAAGATACGTTGAGGGACAGGGGTTCGGAGTGGTCAGAGATCTTTGCGGCCACGGCATCGGCCGGGAACTGCACGAAGACCCGCAAATTTTGAATTATGGAAGCCGCCATACCGGCGAAGAGATCAAGGAGGGCATGGTTTTTTGTTTAGAGCCTATGGTGGTAGTAGGGGATTATAATATTAAAAAAAACAAAGACGGCTTCGGTTTTGAAACGCAAGACGGTTCTCTTTCGGCCCATTTCGAGCATATGATGGTGGCGACGAAAAACGGAGCCAAAGTATTGACGGTAGTTTAAAAATAGCTTAAGATAGAGCAGATAAAATACAAAGGAGGGTTTAATGGCTGGTTTATCTGATTTTGTCGAAGAAGGGCTTACGGTTAAAATAAAAGATATGGGGCCGGAAGGAATGGTCAAGGGCGTCTCTTCTAACCCTGCCAAATTCATCGGAAAAGAAGGAAAAACCGACGGAATTGATGATATAAACGTAAAAGTCTGGGTTATCATAGAGGGGGAACGGGAACGCTTTGATCCCTGGGACCTCGAAATAATTAAATAGCCGTGATTAAATAACAAAAATAAAGGATGCTTTAGTCTTCGGATTAAGCACCCTTTTTATTTTTAAAGTTTTTTATGGTAGAATATTAATACCACATGATAGCTGAGTTGAAAATTTTTTTAATCGCCATGTCGCCGATTATCGAACTGAGGGGATCGATTCCGCTGGCTTTGGGCGCCGAACAGCTGCCGGTTTGGTCTGCTTATCTGTTTTCCGTTATTGGCAATATCGTGCCGGTTATTTTCATCCTTTTACTATTAGAATCCGTTTCACGATATTTAAGCGGGCACTTTGCTTTTTTAAATCGTTTCTTCAACTGGTTGTTTGAAAAAACAAGGAAAAAGCATGCTGCGAAATTTGAGAGGTGGAAAGAATTGGCCTTGGTAATTTTAGTGGCTATTCCTTTGCCGTTTACCGGTGCCTGGACCGGCTCTCTGTGCGCTTTTGTTTTCGGCATTCCTTTTAAAAAAGCTTTTCCTTTAATAGTTCTCGGCGTAGTCATCGCCGGCGCCATCGTCACCTTAACTACTTTGGGAATAATAAATTTTATCTAAACTTATGAAACCTTTAATCGTCGCCAACTGGAAAATGAACCCCCAAACCTTAAAAGAAGCCAAACTTCTTTTCAGCCGGGTTAAGAAATCAGGCGGCATTATTTGTCCACCTTTTATTTATTTGTCAGTTTTGAAAGCTAACGGCGCCCAGGATGTTTTTTGGGAAAAATCAGGCGCTTTTACCGGCGAAATTTCGCCCCTGATGCTTAAGAACTTAGGGGTCAAGTACGTTATTATCGGCCATTCGGAGAGAAGGAAATATCAGCGGGAAACGAACGAGATGATCGCTGGAAAATTGGAAGCTGTTTTAAAAGCAGGGCTGAAGCCGATTTTGTGCGTTGATAAGGTTTCGCAAATCCCCAAAAGCACCAAAGGGCTAATTATCGCTTACGAACCGCTTTTTGCCATCGGCACCGGCAAGGCCTGCAGTCCGGCCAGGGCCAGTAAAATGAGAATAGCTATTAATAAAGCTGCGGGAAGAGTGCCGGTGTTGTACGGTGGCAGCGTTAATTCGCAAAACGCGGCAACCTATATTAAAGAAGCCGGCTTCCAGGGACTTTTAGTCGGGGGCGCATCCTTGAAGCCGAAAGAATTCATTGACATAATCAAGAATGTCTGTTATCGTTAGAAGATAGTTTATGCAAGATATCATCAACGGTCATTTTTATAATCCCACCCGGGGCAATTTGACGCTCGACGGGGTGATTAAGGAACTATTCAGCTACATTACCGAAGAGCCGGAAAAATTCTACGACGTTATTGTCGGATGCGATTCTTCTTCGGGCGAGGAGCCTCATTTTCCTTTGGCCATAGTTGCTTTGCGAAAGGGGGAAGGTGGTAGATTTTTTCTCAAAAGGATAAAATATCCGTCCAGTAAGAAATTCTACAACTGGAAAGAACGTATTTTGAACGAGGTTTATCTTTCCTGTCAGCTGGCTTTGACCCTGAGAGAAAAAATAGCCCAGCGCGTGGAGAAGTTTTCTGTTAAGCCGACCAACTACGAGTTTCGCTACATTCATGCTGACGTGGGCGAGAACGGCCAGACCAAAGATATGATCAAAGAGGTGGTCGGTTTGATCCGAGGCAACGGGTTTGAGCCAAAAATAAAACCAGAATCATATGTCGCTTCAGTCGTTGCGGACCGTTTTTCCTAAAAAAGTCATTTGCGCTATGTCGGGAGGAGTCGATTCCTCGGTCAGTGCGGCCCTTTTGAAAAGGGCTGGTTTTAATGTTGAAGGGGTTTTTCTGAAACTTTACGATTCCCAGAACTTCAAAGAAGGAGAAAAAAGAGCCCGGAGAATCGCCGGAATACTTAAAATTCCCTTGCGGGTTTTGGATTTGAGGAAAGAATTTAAAGAAAAGATCATCGATTATTTTTTGAAAGAATATCAAGCTGGCCGGACGCCTAATCCTTGCGTGGTTTGCAATAAGGAAATAAAGTTTGACGTTTTATTCGGTTTAAAAGCTGATTTGGTGGCCACCGGCCACTATGCCAGAGCTTTCCGGGGCAAGCTGCTGCAGGCTAAAGATAAAAATAAAGATCAGTCGTATTTCCTCTGGCGGCTCACTTCAAAACAATTGAAACGCGTTTTATTTCCGGTCGGCCAGTATACTAAGGATGAAGTCAGGGATTTTACTAAAAAATTCAGACTGCCGATGTTTGAAAAAGCTGGATCGCAAGATATCTGCTTTAAAATTCCTGCGGGGGTAAAGTTTTATACAATTGGCCAAAGAAAGGGGATTGGGCTGCCAGGAGGTCCATTTTGGGTTTTGGGAAGGGATGCAGAGAAAAACCTTATCCTGACTAAAAACGAAAAAGATTTATTCAAAAAAGAATTGACGTTCAAAAAAGCCAATTGGATTGCGGGCAGGCCGTTAAAGTTTCCTTTGAAAGTTAAAGCTAAAATCAGATATCGCTCGAAGTCAGCTCCCGCCGTGGTTCATAAAAATAACAAAGTTGTCTTCAGCCGCCCCCAGCGCGCTATAACTCCCGGTCAGTCGGTTGTTTTTTATAAAGGCGAGGAAGTTTTGGGCGGGGGCATCATCAAATAAGATTACCCTTTTGGGATTCTCTCGAAGCGATGAGCACCTCTGGTCTTTTGTTTTTGGTTTGTTTCTGATACTATTTAAATAGTAATGACATCCAAGCAACTGCGGAGCGAATTTTTGAAGTTTTTTGAGGAAAAAGGACACAAAATAGTGCCCTCTTCTTCGTTGTTGCCGACCGATCCATCAGTGCTTTTTACTACGGCCGGCATGCAGCAGTTCAAGGAATATTTTCTGGGGAAAAAGTCGCCTTACGGTCCGAGGACGGTTTCCTGCCAGCAGTGTTTCCGTACCTCCGATATTGAGGAGGTGGGGGATACTGATCATTTGACTTTTCTGGAGATGCTGGGCAATTTCAGTTTCGGTGATTATTTCAAAAAAGAGGCGATTGAATTCGCTTTTGAACTTTTGGTTAAAAAATACCAGCTTTCTCAAGACAGATTGTGGTTTACCTATTTCAAGGGGGATAAAGAAGTGCCCGAAGACAAAGAGTCAAAGAAAATATGGCAAAGCCTGGGTATTTCTCCCAAAAAGATTTACGGGTCCGGCCGGCAGGATAACTTTTGGGGGCCGACCGGTCAGACCGGTCCCTGCGGTCCGACTACGGAAATCCATTACGATCTGACCTTAAAACCCTGCAAAAAAGGAAAGCAATGTTTACCCAATTGTAAATGCGGCCGGTTCGTTGAGGTTTGGAATTTGGTGTTCAACGAATATTATCAGGATAAAAACAAAAACCTGACTCTTTTGAAGAAAAAAGGAGTTGATACGGGCATGGGTTTGGAAAGATTAGCTATAGCGAGTCAAGACACTTCATCTGTTTTTGAAACAGATTTGTTCAAGCCATTGCTCGAAGAAATCGAAAAGATTTCTGCCGAACCCTATCAGCAGAATCCCAAACCTTACCGTATTGTCGCCGACCACATCAAAGGCGCTGTTTTTCTGGCCAGCGAGGGAATTTTTCCCTCCAACGTCGAACAGGGCTATGTTTTAAGAAGGTTGCTGAGAAGGGTTATGAGATTCGGCAGATTACTTAACTTCCCTCAGAATTTCCTGATTCCTTTGGCTCAAAAAGTCATTGAAATTTATCAGGACGTTTACCCCTCCGTTCGTTCGCGGGAAAGCGACATTCTGACCGTAATCCAGAAAGAGGAAGAGAAGTTTTCCAAGACTCTGGAGAGGGGTCTAAAACAGTTTGAAAAAATTGCTGCCCTGGGAGATATTAACGGGGCGGACGCCTTTCATCTTTTTGACACTTATGGTTTTCCTTTGGAATTGAGTGAAGAATTGGCCAGGGAAAAAGGTTTGAAGATTGATAGAATGGGATTTGAGGAAGCATTTAGAAAGCACCGGGACGTTTCCCGGGCCGGTGCTGAAAAGAAGTTCGGCGGCGTGGGCAAGGATGCCGGCGTTGCCGCCGCCAAATTACATACCGCCACCCATTTACTTCACACCGCTTTGAGAAAAGTTTTGGGCAGCCACGTCAAGCAAATGGGTTCTGATATTACCGCTGCCAGGCTAAGGTTTGATTTTTCCCATTTCAAGAAAGTAACGGCCGGAGAGTTAAAAAAAGTCGAAACATTGGTTAACAAGCAGATTAAAGATAATTTAAAGGTAGAAAAGGCTGAAATAAGCTATAATGAAGCTGTGAAAAAGGATGTTTTGGCTTTTTTCAAAGAAAAATATCCCGAAACTGTGACAGTTTATTCAATCGGCGAATTTTCCAAAGAAATCTGCGCCGGCCCCCACGCTGAGAGAACCGGCGAATTGGGCCATTTTAAAATCGTCAAAGAAGAATCTTCTGGCGCGGGCATTAGACGCATTAGAGCAATTTTGGAATAAATTATATAATATATCTATGGCCAACAAAAAGAAAATATTCGACATTACACCGCCGCAAGAAGCCTTAAAATCCAGCAGTCCGACCAAAACAGCCAAAGCAATGCGGCGGGCCAAGTTTAAAAAGATTGAGGTGAAGAAAATAATGCCCAAGTTACCCCGGGCTTTCCGGCTTCGCAAGCCAGTTTTAATAATCGGGGGATTGCTGGTTATTATTATCCTTTGCCTTGTTTTCATTGAATCCAAGGCAGTAATAGAGATTCGGCCGGTCAAAACTCCGGTTGAATTCTCCAGCCAGTTTTCTTCTGCGGGGGAAATTATAAAAAAAGAGCATTTTATCTCCCAGGAGTTTCCATCTAGCGGCCAGGCGGCCAGGGAAGATAAAGCCCAGGGAGTTATCAGAGTTTACAATAATTACTCTCTCGACCAGATTCTAGTGGCCAATACCCGTTTTTGGTGTTTTGATGACGAAAACCTGAGGGAATTCAAAACTAAAGAAAGAGTGGTGGTTCCGGCTCAGCAATACCTTGACGTAGAAGTCATCGCTTCAAGCGCCGGGGAAGAATATAACATCGGTCCCTGTACTTTTTCCGTGCCCGGTTTAAAAGGCAGCCCCCGCTACACATCTGTTTACGGCGAATCTTCGTCGGTCATGAGCGGGGGCAAAAAAACTTCAGTTACCCAGGTCACCCAGGCCGATCTGGACAACGCTGAAAAGATTTTGGAAGAAAAAGCCCGGCAGGAATGCCAGACAGCCCTGGAGAGCGCTGTTTCGGCTGATGACTATATTGTGATCGAGGAAGAAATGAAGATAAAAGTTATTGAGTTCATTCCTTTGACTGAGGTTGGCCAGGTGGTTAACAATTTTGTCTGTCAAATTAAAGTTGAGGGAGAGGTGCCGGTATTGAAAAAGTCTGACCTGAAAGATTTCGCCCGAGATTATATTCTCAGCCAAATACCAACGGATAAGGTTTTGATTGAAGGTTCGGTCGGCATCAGCTATCTACCCGAAGCCATTGATATTGAAAATGGCCAGATTACTTTGGGCATCGAGATTAGCGGCGAAATCTATTCGGCGCTGGACGAGAATTATCTCAAAGAAAAAGTGAGGGATCTGAGGCCGGACGAAATCAGAGCGACTTTGAGGGCTTTCCCCGAGATCGAGCAAGTCCAGGCCAGACTCTGGCCTTTCTGGGTGACGACCGTGCCGGTTGACAGCGCTGAAATTGAAGTCAAAGTAATTGTTGACTAATTCAATGGAGTCTGGTATCATCAATAATTGTCTTATCAAATGGAACTAAACAGAAAAAACCTGAGAAAAACAGGTATTGTTTTAGAAGCCCTTCCCAGCACTCATTTCAAGGTTCGTTTGGACGACGGCCAGGAAATAATGGCTCATTTGGCGGGTAAGTTGCGGATGTTTCATATTAAGATACTGCCCGGCGACACGGTTCAAGTGGAAATGAGCCCGTACGATGAGAAGCGGGGAAGGATAATCTATCGAGGGAAATGAAAGTCAGACCATCGGTAAAAAAAATTTGCAAAAACTGCAAAATTGTCCGACGTAAAGGTCGGATTTATGTAATTTGTAAAAATCCCAAACATAAACAAAGACAAGGATAATTATGCCAAGAATCGCGGGAGTCAATATCCCAGAGCAAAAGCAAATAGAGACCGCTTTGACCTATATTTACGGTATAGGTCATTCTTTGAGCAGAAAAATCCTGGTCGAGACCAAAATAAATCCTCAAACCAAAGCCGCTAAGCTTTCCGCTACCGAGGTGAATAAGCTGAAAGAGGCGATTGAGAAGAACTACAAGATCGAGGGGGAATTGAGAAGGGAAAAAATGATGAATATAAAAAGACTGAAAGACGTGGGTTCGTGGCGGGGCATCCGTCACATCAAAGGTCTGCCGGTCAGGGGTCAGCGAACCAAAACCAATACCAGAACGGTCAGGGGCAACGTGAGAAAAACTGTGGGCTCCGGCCGAAAACCGCCGTCCGAACCAACCTAAAATTATGGGCAAGAAACGCATTATCCAAAAAACCGAGAAGGAGTTGCTGGAAGAAAGAGAAAAGATTGAAGCTGCGGTTAAAAAAGAAACAAAAGTAGAAGTTCCTTCAGCTAGGATCAAAGAAGGTAAAATCTACATTTCTTCTTCCTACAACAACACCATTATTACTCTGACCGATTTGCGGGGTAATGTTTTGGCTTGGACGTCAGCAGGAGCCATCGGGTTCAAGGGGACGAAAAAAGCGACACCCTTTGCTGCTTCCAAGGTGGCCGAAGCCATCATGCCGACAATTCAGAAATTGGGCATAGAAAAAATCGCTGTTTTCATTAAAGGTATTGGCTCGGGCCGGGAATCAGCCATCAGGTCGCTGGCTGCCCGCGGCTTGGATATCGTGGCCATCACTGATATTACCCCGGTGCCTCATAACGGCTGTCGGTCGCCGAAAGTAAGAAGAGTCTAAATTTATGCTGGATAATAAATGTAAAATTTGCCGCAGACTTGGTGTCAAACTTTTTTTGAAAGGCGAAAAATGTCTCTCACCTAAGTGCCCTTTGATTAGAAAACCTTATCCACCCGGTATGAAAAGAAAAAAAAGACCACGGGCCCTTTCCGAATACGGCAAAGAACTGAGGGAAAAACAAAAACTGAGAAACTGGTATAATCTAAGAGAAAGACAGTTTCGCAAATACGTCAAAGAGATTCTTAATAAAAAAAGCCGAACCGGCGATGCGGCCAACCTTTTAATCCAAAAGCTGGAGAGCCGCTTTGACAATGTTGTTTTTCGTTTGGGTTTTGCTTCTTCCCGATCTCAGGCCCGGCAGATTGTTTCCCATGGCCATTTTCTGATCAATGGCAAGCGGGTAAACATTCCGGCCTGTCAACTGAAGAAAGGAGACAAAGTGACTCTGCGGCCTCTATCCCAGAAAAAAAAGATTTTCAGCAACCTGGCTCCCATATTAAAAAAACACCAAGCACCGAGCTGGCTGAAAGTAAATGTGGAGAAATTGGAAGGCGAGGTAGTTGGCTTGCCCAACTTAGAGGAAGCCAGCCCGCCAGCTGAAATCTCAACCATTTTCGAATATTATTCGCGCTAAAGTAACATTAATTATTAATTTTTAATCATATGATTCCTTTACCCCTTCAACCGAAAGTCGTCGAGAAAAAAGGCAATTCAGCCATTTTTGAATTCGAGGGTCTTTATCCCGGGTACGGGGTGACCATCGGCAACAGTTTGAGAAGAGTTTTGCTTTCTTCTCTCCCCGGGGCAGCCGTCACCCAGGTTAAAATTAAAAATACCCAGCACGAGTTCTCAACCATCCCCGGAGTCCGGGAAGACGTTATCAATATTTTGCTGAACATTAAGCAGTTGAGATTTAAGCTTTACGGCGAGGAGTCCCAGAAAGCCAAACTGTCGGTCAAGGGTGCAAAAACCGTCAAAGGTTCGGCTTTTCAGTTGCCTTCTCAGGTAGAATTAATGAACAAAGAGGCATCCGTCGCAACCTTAACCGCCAAAACAGCCCATTTGGAAATAGAAATTCTGATTGAAAAAGGTTTAGGCTATGAGCCGGCCGAAATCAGGAAAAAGGGAAAAATGGAAATCGGCACGATTGCTTTAGATGCTATTTTCACTCCGGTCAGAAAAGTCAGCTACCGAGTGGAAAACATGAGAGTGGGAGAAAGGACTGATTTTGACCGCCTTTCTATTGAGCTTGAGACCGACGGCACCGTGACTCCGGAAGAAGCGTTGAGCGAGGCAGCCGGAATTTTAGTTAAGCATTTTGGCTTGCTCGGCGAAGCATTCAAAAAAGTTGCGGCTGAAGCTGCGCCAGTTTTAAAGAAAAAGCCAAGAAAAAAACCGGCCAAAAAAGTGAAAAAAGTTTCTGCTAAAAAAAATGCGAAAAAGAAAAAAAGGAAGAAAACTAAATAGAGAGAAAGACCAGCGCCGGGCTTTGCTCAGAACCCTGGCCAGCGCTTTATTTTTGCGGGAGAAGATCAAGACGACCGAAGCCAAAGCAAAAGAGGTCGCCGGTTTTGCTGAAAAACTCATTACCCTGGCCAAGAAAAAAGATTTAACCTCCCAACGAAAGCTGTCCGGACTTTTTTCGCCCGCCCTGGTTAAAAAAATGATTACCGAGATAGCGCCGCGCTATAAAGCCAGAAAAGGAGGCTATACCAGTATTGTTAAAATCGGTCAAAGGCAGTCGGACGGCGCCAGAGTCGCTTTCATTGAACTCGTTAAACAGCAACATGATAAAAAGACAAACTCAAACAATTGACGCTACCAACATGGTGTTGGGCCGGCTGGCGACAAAAATCGCTGTTTTTTTGCGCGGCAAGCACAGGCCCGATTTTCGGCCCAATCAGGATTCGGGCGATATCGTGGTAATAAAAAACGTTGATAAAGTCAAACTGAGCGGCCGAAAAATGGAGCAAAAAAAATATTACCGTCATTCGGGCTATCCGGGCGGCTTGAAAGAAACGCCCTTTAAAAAGGTTTTTGAAAAGAGTCCGGCAGAAGTTTTAAAAAGGACAGTTTTCGGCATGCTGCCCAGGAACAAATTAAGGGCAGAACAAATTAAAAGGCTCAAATTTCAATAATCCATGGCAGTTAAAAAAACCAAAAAACAAGCAAAAGCTAAGCCAAAACCGCAAGTCAAGAAAGAGCGCTATTTTGAGGCGGTCGGCCGAAGAAAGACGGCCGTGGCCAGAGTCAGGCTGCAAGCCCAGGGCAAGGGAGAAATTTTAGTCAACGAAAAAACTTTGGAAAAATATTTTCCTGTTTTGGAATGGCAGCAAGCCGTTCAAGATTCTTTAGTTCAGGCAGATAGCTTGGATAAATTTAAAGCAGTGGTTAAAGTGAAAGGAGGCGGGTTGCACGCCCAAGCCGAGGCCGTCAGGCACGGGATAGCCCGAGCCTTGGTGAAATTCAGCCCCGAACTGCGCCAGAGACTGAAAAAAGCCGGCTTTCTGACTCGGGATTCCAGGATGCGGGAGCGTAAAAAACCAGGTTTAAAAAGAGCTCGCAGAGCTCCTCAATGGAAAAAGAGATAATATGCTTAAAGAGTCTATTGACCAATATTATTTGGACAGGCAGAAAGACAGGGAACAGCACCATTTTTATATTACGGACGCGGGCAAATGCGGCCGGGCGCTTTTTTTCAAGTTTAAAAACGCGCCCCGGGGAGATATGAAGGCGAATATCTTGAGATTATTTGATCACGGCGACCATATCCACCAGCTGATCATGAAGCCGCTGTTAAGTATTAGAGACATTCACGTGGTTGCTTCCGAAGTGAATATTCCTCCTCAGGAGATAATCAGCGGCCGGGCCGACGCTATTTTGAGCGACGGCAAAAACATGTATGTTTTGGACATTAAAAGCATGAACAGCATGATATTTGACAAATTGGCGGAAGCTAAGCCGGAAAATATCGACCAGATCCAGCTTTATCTGCATTACTTTAAAATTCCCAAAGGCATTCTTTTGTACGTTAACAAGAACAGCTTGGAGTTGAAAGAGTTCGTTTATAATTACGACAAAAAGAGAGTTTTGGCCCTGTTAAATAATTTGAACGAAATCAAGAAAAAGATCGATTCCGACATTATCCCCGGCCGGCTGACCGATTATCCGGGAAACTGGCAATGTCGTTATTGTCAGTTCAAAGATGTTTGCTCCAAGGTTGACGGGGGAGAGGTGAAATGGGCCGATTTTAAAAAGAAGGTGGAGTCTTCAGGGAAGTAGGTTAGTTGCAACGTATAATTTGCCTTCGCTTAAAACATACAGCTTTTTGTCTTTCTGGCTCCAGAATATCTCCGGATTTTCAAACTCAGCTATGTCAACCATATTTATTCTGTCGCGGTCGTCGATTTCGACGACTTTTATTTTATCGCTCAGGTTGAAAATCAGATAGTAATCGTTAAACCAGAATATTTTACCGATTTTTTCCGAGAAGCGGGTCAAAAATATCCTTTCTTTTTGTTCAATTGAAGGTTTTTCGGTTTGTTTATTCGGAAAGAAAACCCAGATTTCGTAGTCCGTGGCTTCAATAATTTTTTCCTTGTCGGAAGAAGTGGCGCTAGCCGTTATGCCGGCAACAGTCAGGTTGATTTCTTGAGTGCTGGTTGAAAAAAGCGTGAAATCGGGCTCTTGGGTGATAAGAATGATGTTTTTGGCGTCGGTCACTTTCCTTTCCTCAACCGTCAGGTTTTTCTCCCAAGAGCGGTAGCCCTCTTTTTTTACCTCTACCTGATAGGTTTTTGGCAGCAGGTTTTCTATAAAAAGGGAGTTAGTCAGAAAAGCGGTCTTGTCTCTAAATTCTCCGTTGATATAGATTTCGGCGTTGGGGGGCAGGGCTTTGAAATACAGACCGCCGGTCTGCACGATTCTTTTTCCTCCCAAATCAACCCGGTAGCCTTGGGAATAGAGAATTATTGAAGGGGCGGCCAGGCAGAATAAAACCACGCAGATGATGAATAAAATAGTTCTGGTTCTTTTTTGCATATCTTATCCATTTTATCTTATTGACAGGTTAAAATCAATCTGTTAAGATTGGGTTGTTAAAAATTTAATACAGAAGGAGAAAAAACATGATTCACAGTTTGATAAGAACTCAATTTGACACGGTAGTCGCGATGAATAAAAACGGGAGGAAAATCTCCAAGCATTGTGGAGTTTATGAAGAAGTAAAAGAGGCGGCGCTGGAAGATACGTCGCCGGAAACGCTATTTTACCACGAGAACCACGAAGGTAAATTAGATACCATATTAAAAGAAGATTGGTAAGAAAGCGTTAAAACTACAAATAAATAGGGCGCCTGGCCGAATTTAGCCAGACGTCCTTTTTAATTTGCTTAAGGATAAACATCGACCATATTTATATTTGCCAACTTCGTTATTTTAAGATAGGATAAAAAGAGCATATGGCCGATAAATTCATCATCAACGGCGGTAAGCCGTTGAAAGGCGAAATCGAAGTCAGGGGCGCCAAAAACGCCGCCTTTCCGATTTTAGCTGCTTCTCTTTTGACCCGTGAGGAATGCCTAATTGAGAATCTTCCCTTGATTGAGGACGTTTTCCGCATGATTGAAATCCTCAAAGCCATGGGTTCTAAAATCACCTGGGTGGGGGAGCGCTCCATTAAGATTAAAAACACCCAAATCAACCCAGCTAAAGCCAAACAGGATTTAATCTGTCTTTTGCGTGGTTCGGTGCTTTTTTTCGGGCCTTTATTGGCCAGATTCGGCCACATAAAGCTGCCCCAGCCGGGTGGCTGCGTTATCGGCGCCAGACCGATTGATACGCATTTGGACGGTTTTGCTCAGCTAGGCGTTAAGATTGCCAAAGACAAAGACAAATATTTATTAAAGGCTCGCAAAAACAAAGAGAAAGAAGTTGTTCTGAACGAGTTCAGCGTGACCGCCACCGAGAACCTGATGCTTTTTAGCTCTCTGCTGCCTCAGAAGACCGTGATTAAGACAGCTGATCAGGATTACCAGGTTAAAGAGCTGGCCAGTTTTTTGAAAAAGATGGGAGTTAAAATTAAAGGGGCGGGCACCCATGAAATTATTGTTGAAGGCTCGCCTAAATTGAAAGGAGTCAGGCATCATTTGATTTATGACCCGATTGAAGCAGGCACTTTTATTTTGACAGCGGCCGCCACCAGAGGCAATGTACTGGTGAAAAACGTGGAGCTGGCTTATCTGGAGCTGCCTTTGAAAAAACTCAGAGACTGCGGGGTGCCATATCAGATTGTGGGTAAGAACACTGTCAGGGTTCTGCCCTGGAAAAAACTGAAAATAGACAAGATTCAGAGCCTGCCCTATCCGGGCATACCATCTGATTTGCAGTCAGCTTTTGGAGTTCTGGCTACCCAGGCTCCCGGTTCCACCCTGATCCACGACCCGCTTTACGAAGGCCGGCTGAAATATCTGGAAGAGATAAATAAGATGGGAGCGGAGATATATTTTGCCGATCCGCACCGTGCCATTATTAACGGGCCGACCCAGTTGCAGGGCAGGGAATTGGGCTCTTTCGATTTAAGGGGCGGGGCCGCCCTGATAATCGCGGGCTTGATTGCCAAAGGCAAAACTATTATTAATAATGTATACCAGATAGACAGGGGTTACGAGCAGATAGAGGAGAGGCTGCAGAAATTGGGCGCTGATATTAAAAGGGTAAAAGATTAAACATATATGTTAGTTAGAAAAATCGGCATTGATTTGGGCACGTGCAACTCCTTGGTCTTTGTTCCCAACAAAGGCGTAGTTTTACAGGAGCCATCGGTCGTGGCTGTTTCTCTTAACGAGAACAGGATTTTGGCCGTGGGCGAGGAAGCCAAGGAAATGACCGGAAGGACTCCCGACACTATCCGGGTTTACCGGCCGTTGAGAGACGGGGTGATTGCTGATTTCAGGGTTACCCAGGCCATGATCAGATATTTCATTAAAAAAACAGCCGGATTTTTTAAGTTTTTAAAGCCCGAATTAATGATAGCTGTGCCAGCCGGCATTACCTCAACCGAAAGAAGGGCGGTGATTGAAGCGGCTACTAATGCGGGCGCCAAGGAGACATTCGTGGCCAAAGAGCCGATATTGGCGGCCATCGGCGCTGGCATACCGATTAACGCCTGCTCGGGCCATTTGATCGTTGATATTGGCGGGGGCACCTCGGAAGTAGCAGTTATCTCTTTGGGCGGTATTGTTACTGCCAGTTCGGCCAGGGTGGCCGGGGACAAGATGAACGTGGCCATTTCCGAATACATTAAAAAGAAATACAATCTGGCGATCGGGGAGCAGACGGCCGAAGACATTAAGATTAAAATCGGCACTGCCCTGCCCGAGAAGGAAGAAAAGAAAATGGAAATCCGCGGCCGGGACCTGGTGCTGGGTCTGCCGCGCAACATTAAGATTTCTTCCAACGAGATTTCCGGGGCGATTAGAGATTCTTTAATCGATATCATCCAGGTTATCAAGCAGGTTCTCAGAGACACACCGCCCGAACTGTCGGCTGACGTTATGGATAAGGGCATGATTTTGTCGGGCGGGGGAGCTTTGCTGCGCAACATTGATACCTTGATAGCTCAGGAGACTGGCGTGCCCTGCTTTATTGCTGATGACCCGCTTTTGTGCGTGGCCAAGGGTACGGGCGTTGTTCTGGAGAATCTAGCGGTTTACAAAAAAAGCATAATGAGCAAGCGGAAATGATCGGCCATCAAAAACAATGGCAGTTTCTTAAAAAAAGCGTGGAGCTTGAAAAAACACCCCACGCTCTGTTATTTTACGGCCAGAATTCTCTCGGCAAGAAAGCTCTAGCCTTAGAGTTTATAAAGCTCCTCAATTGCGAGAACAAGGATTTTGAAAAGAGACCCTGCCAGCAGTGCCGCGCCTGTGGGGACATCGCCAAGAACGTTCATCCCGACCTGTTTATCGTTGAACCCCAAGGCAAGGAAATAAAAATAGCCCAGATCAGGGACTTGACTGCCCATCTTTCTTTGAGGGCTTATTCTGCCCCTTTCAAAGCGGTGATTATTGACGAGGCCCACTGTCTGAATCAGGAAGCTCAGAGCGCTTTTTTAAAACTGTTGGAAGAGCCCAAGGGCAAAACTGTTTTTATTTTAGTTACCGAGTATCCCGAAATGCTGCTGCCGACAGTTCTCTCTAGAGTGGAGCGCTTGAGATTCTACGGCGGCTCTTTGAGTGTTGACCGCCAGGACAAAAGAATTAAAGATATTTTAAAAATAACTCAATCTAATTTGGCCGACCGTTTCCAATACGCCAAAGAGCTGTCTCAAGAGCCCCAAAACCTGAAAGAAATTCTTGATATCTGGCTCAGATATTTCCGGGAGATGCTGTTGGCTGCAGTCAGCAATAAATCCAAAGAATATTCCCTGGTTAAGCTAAAGAATATTTTAAAGCTTATCCAAACAACCAATTTTTTGGTTTCCACGACCAACGTTAACCCCCGGCTGGCTCTGGAAATTTTAATGCTGGAATTGTAGGAAAAATTCTGCTATTATTTTAATTAGATATGCATCAAGAAATAATCAATAAAATTAAGCCGGAACTGGACAAAGTCATTCATTTTTTTGAAACTGAGATGGCCAAAATCAGAACATCCAGAGCCACTCCTTCTTTGGTCGAGGACATTGTGGTTGACTGTTTCGGCCAGAAACTTCCCTTAAAACAGCTGGCGGCCATTTCCACTCCCGAAACAAAGCAGATTTCAATCCAGCCCTGGGACAAATCTTACATTGAGGGCATTGTGGCTGCTTTGGAAAAGAGCGGAATCGGCGCCAGCCCGATCGTTGACAAGGACACCGTCAGAATCAATTTGCCTCCGTTGACCGAGGATTACCGCAAACAATTGGGCCGGCTTTTGTCGGAAAAGCAGGAGGAAGCCCGCAAAGTTTTGCGGAGGTGGCGGGAGCAGGCCTGGCGGGAAGTCCAGGACGGGTTTAAAGACGGGAAAATCAGGGAGGACGACAAGTTCCGGGCCAAGGACGATCTGCAGAAACTGATCGACGATTACAGTAAAAAGGTTGACGATCTGGGGGATAAGAAAAAAAGGGAAATAAGCGAATAACCTATGATATTAACTGTTTTAATCGCTCTTTTCAGCCTGATTATTTTGATTGTCATTCACGAGTTCGGCCATTTTATCTTAGCTAAGAAGTTCGGAACCAAGGTTGAAGAATTCGGCGTCGGCTATCCGCCCAGGCTTTTCGGCCGCCAGTTCGGGGAAACCTTTTATTCAATCAACCTTTTGCCTTTCGGCGCTTTTGTTAAGATACGCGGCGAACAGGGCGGGGTGGAAGATTACCGCAGTTTTATCGGCTTGCCCATGTGGCAGAGGATTTCTATAGTTCTGGGGGGAGTGGTTTCTTTTTGGATAGTTTCAGCCATTCTGTTAAGTGTTGTGGCTGGCGTTTGGGGGTTGCCCGTGGCTGTGAACGATGATGACAACAGTAATTTAATTGAACCCAAAGTCCAGGTTGCCTTGGTAATGCCCGATTCTCCGGCCCGGGCAGCTGATTTAAAAACAGGCGACGTGATTCTTGGTTTTGACAAAGTAAGGGATTTGCAGGATTTCATAAAAGAGCAGCCGGCCCAGGAAGTCACTTTAATGGTTAAGAGGGGCCAGGATGTTTATGAAAAGAACATTGCTTTGCGGACCTCTTATCCGGTTGACGAAGGGCCTTTGGGCATTGGTTTGACCAGAGTTGCTTTAAAGCCCTATCCCTGGTATCAGGCGCCCGTTCAGGGGGTGCTGGCCTGCGGTCAGCTGACTGCCAACATTGTCCAAGGCTGGGTTATGGGAGTTAAAAGCATGGTTGGGTTAGAAGAGTTGCCCAAGGGAGTGGAAATGGAATTGAGGGGGCCGCTCGGCATTCTTGATCTTTTGAGAGAATATTTCAATCTGGGGATAAATTACTTTCTGTTTTTGGTCTCTTTGATATCGGTGGCTCTAGCTTTGGTCAATATCCTGCCGATTCCGGCTCTGGACGGGGGAAAAATTGTGTTTTTGTGCGTTGAATGGCTGCGTGGCCGGCCGATTAATTACAAAATAGAGCAGAAGATTTCAGCCACTTTCTTTATTCTGATGATTCTTTTGTTGATTTTCGTCACTATAAAATTCGACATACCGCGCTTATTTTAACTTTATGTTTCAATCTCAGCTTTTCGCCAAAATTAAAAAAGAACCGCCCCGGGAAGCAGAAACCATTTCCCATAAATTATTGACCCGGGCTGATTTTATTGAACAAATAGCTTCGGGCATTTACGTTTTTTTACCTTTGGGGTTGAGAGTTCAAAACAAAATAGCCAGGATTATCCGGGAGGAAATGGAAGGTATTAAAGCCCAGGAAATGGCCATGCCGGCCCTCCAGCCGAAATCCCTTTGGGAAAAAACCGGCCGCTGGCAGACGATGGATCCACCCCTTTTCAAATTAAAAGACCGGCATCAGAAGGAGCTGGCTTTGGGCTCCACGCACGAAGAGGTCGTAACTTACGTGGTCAGCCGGCGGATAAAAACTTTCAAAGACTTGCCTTTGGCCCTGTTTCAGATTCAGAACAAATTCCGCAACGAAATAAGGGCTACCGGCGGGCTGCTGCGGACCAGAGAGTTTTTAATGAAAGACCTTTACAGTTTTCATGAAGACCAGAAAGATTTTGAAAAATATTACGAATTTATCAAGAAAGTCTATCAGAAAATATTCAAAAGATGCGGTTTGCCGACCTTGATCGTTCAGGCTTCCGGGAGCGATTTTACCGAAGAATACACTCACGAGTTTCAGGTTTTGACTGGAGCCGGGGAAGATACGATAATTTTTTGTCCCCGGGGTCATTTTGCCCAAAATAAAGAAATAGCGAAAGCGGGAACAAAATGTCCTGTTTGCGGGCAAACGCTAAAATCAGACCGGGGGGTTGAGGTGGCCAATATTTTCCCCTTGGGCGATAAATATTCCAAAGATTTAGACGCTTATTTCGTTGATGCGGACGGCAAGAAAAAGCCAATTATTATGGGTTGCTACGGCATTGGGTTGGACAGGGCTTTGGCCACGATCGTTGAAATCCACCATGACAAAGACGGCATTATCTGGCCCAAAGAAGTGGCGCCGTTCCAGGTTCATTTAATAAAGATTGAGAATAGCCGGAGAGTCAAAGAAACAGCCGCCAAGCTCTATTATGATTTGCAGAAGTCAGGGGTTGAGGTATTGTATGACGACAGAACAAATAAGACAGCGGGCGAGAAATTCGTTGAAGCCGATTTAATTGGCCTGCCTTTAAGACTGGTGGTGAGCGAGAAAACTTTGAAAACAAATTCGGTTGAAGCTAAAAAGAGAAATGAAAAAAAGATTAAGCTGGTCAAACTTAGCCGGATTGTAAAATATGTTCAATAAAATTTTTTCCTATTTATACCAGGATATTGCTATTGATTTGGGTACAGCCACCACTCTTGTTTACGCCAAAGGACAGGGGATTGTTATCTTTGAGCCTTCGGTAGTGGCCGTCAACCAGAAAACCGGTCAGGTTTTAGCGATCGGCGAAGATGCCAAAAAAATGGTGGGTCGGACTCCGGCCCACATCGTGGCCACCCGTCCCTTGGTCAAAGGAGTGATTTCCGATTTTGAAGTGACCGAGCAGATGCTGCGATATTTCATTGAAAAGGTGCAGCGGAGAAAGTTCTGGTTTACTCCCAAGCCCAGGGTGATTATCGGGGTGCCGTGCGGCGTGACCGAAGTTGAGAAAAAAGCGGTTCAGGACGCGGCCAAGAACGCGGGCGCCAGGGAAGTTTATTTGATTGAACAGCCGATGGCTGCAGCCATCGGGGCTAGATTACTGGTTCAGGAGGCCGGAGGCAATTTCATCGTTGACATCGGCGGGGGCACCACCCAGGTGGTGGTCATTTCTCTGGGCGGGATAGTTCTGGCCAAAACCCTGAAAGTGGCCGGCGACAAGCTAAACGAAGATATAATTAATTTCGCCCAGGAAGAATATAAACTGCTGATCGGGGAGCGGACGGCCGAGGAAGTGAAAATCGGCATCGGCTCAGCCCACGCTTTAAAAGAGAAGAAAGAAATGCCTTTGCGGGGCAGGAATTTCGTTACCGGCCTGCCCGAGGAAATCATGGTGTCGGATGATGATATCAGAAGAGCCATGGAAAAATCGGTTCGGCAAATCGTTGATACTATCAAAGCAGCTATTGAGGAGACGCCGCCCGAACTGCTGGCTGACGTGATGACCAAAGGAATCCATCTGACCGGCGGGGGGAGTTTACTTAAAGGCATCGATACTTTAATCACCAAAGAAACCAAAATTCCGACCAAAATCATTGAAGATCCGGTCACAGCCGTAGCCCGGGGAGCCGGCATGGTGCTCGAAAACATTGATGTTTTAAGAGAGGTGCTGGCTGACACCGAAGAATTAGAACCGCCCAAATAACATGATCAAAAAGGAGGAAGTAAAACATATCGCCAAACTGGCCCGCTTGGGCCTGAACGAAAAAGAAACAGCTACTTACCAGAAAGAGCTCTCTTTGATTTTGGGTTATATTGAAAAATTGAAAAAAGTTAAATTAACCGGGGTTGAGACAACTAGCCATCCTTTCCAGGTGGAAAACGTGACGAGGCGGGACGAAGGCCGGCCGTCAAAACAAAAACTGCTGTCTTTGGCGCCGGAAACCAAGGCCGGTTTTGTTAAAGTAAAATCTATCTTAAAATGAACTTGACCGGACTTACCATCACCCAGGCGCACCAGGGGCTGAGGAAGAAACAATTTTCCGCTCTGGAGCTTTGCCAGGCCTGTTTAAATAAAATCAAGGAAAAAGACAGGGCAATCCACGCTTTTTTGACTGTTAATGAAAAATCAGCCCTAGCTCAGGCCAAGAAAGTCGATAGTTTGCTGGCTGGTGGCAAAAAGCTCCCTTTGTTGGCGGGTATTCCTGTAGCCATTAAAGACAATATTCTGGTTGAAGGGGTAAAGTGCACCGCTGCCTCAAAGATTTTGGCCGATTACGTAGCTCCTTACAATGCCACGGTGATAGAGAAGCTTAAAAAACAGGAAGCGGTTATTTTGGGGAAAACAAATCTGGACGAGTTTGCCATGGGTTCTTCAACCGAGAATTCTGCTTTCGGACCGACCCGCAATCCTCACGATTTGTCCCGCGTGCCGGGCGGCTCTTCCGGCGGTTCGGCTGCAGCAGTGGCTAGTGAGATGGCTTTTTACGCTTTAGGCTCTGATACCGGCGGCTCCATTCGTCTGCCAGCTTCTTTCTGCGGAGTGGCCGGGTTGAAACCGACTTACGGGGCGGTTTCCCGCTACGGTTTGATCGCTTTTGCCTCTTCTTTGGACCAAATTGGTCCTTTGGCCAAAACTGCCGAAGACGCCCAACTTGTTTTTGAAGCGATCGCCGGGGAAGACGCACTTGACTCGACCAGTATTGCTCCAAAGTCAAAGGCAAGAAATATAAAAATCAAAGGTTTGCGCGCGGGCATTCCCAAAGAGTATTTTGTCAAAGGGATAGATAAGAACATTGAGAAAACAATTAAAGAAGCGATCGGCAAATACGAAAAGATGGGGGTTAAGATTGTTGAGGTCAGCCTGCCCCACACCGATTATGCTTTGTCAGCTTATTATATTATTAATCCTTCGGAAGCTTCGGCCAATTTAGCCAGGTACGACGGGATAAAATACGGCTACTCCGACCGGCAAGGAAAAGATTTGATGGACGTTTATCTGAATTCTAGGGGCAAGGGCTTTGGGGCCGAGGTGAAAAGAAGGATTATGCTGGGCACTTACACATTATCTTCGGGTTATTACGAGGCGTATTATTTAAAAGCCCAGAAAGTCAGGACCAAGGTGATTGAGGATTTCAAAAAAGCTTTTAAAAAGGTTGATGTGATTTTAACCCCAACCTCTCCCTCTCTGCCTTTCAAAGTCGGGGAAAAAGTTAATAATCCGCTTTCAATGTATTTGACCGATGTCTATACGGTTTCCGTAAACCTAGTGGGTCTGCCCGCTCTTTCTCTGCCGGTTGGTAAAGTGGGCAAGCTGCCGGTTGGCTTGCAGATCATCGGCCAGCCGTTTGAAGAGTATAAAATATTAGAATTAGGCAAAATCTATGAATATTGATTTCAACGCCATTATTCCTTTTTTAACCTCAGCCGAGGTGCAGGAAAACCTGTTTGCGGTCAGGATCGGATTTTTTGTCGTAGCCGGGTTGCTTGTTGCGACAATCATCTTTATCCTTTTAAAAAGCCATTATTTGGAGTGGCTTTTGATGCAGAACGTGGGAGAGTTTTTGACTTTCCGGGCTTTCGGCGCCAGAAGATTGGTCCGCAGATGGCGGAAAATTGTCAAAAGGCTGGAGAGCGGCTTGGAGTCGGAGTATAAAACAGCTGTTATTGAAGCCGATGACATGCTGGATTATTGTTTGAAGAGAATGGGCTACGAGGGCCAGGCCTTGGAGGAAAGGCTGGAAAAATTGACTTCGGCCATTCTGCCCAATATCAAAGATGTTCACGGGGCCCACCAGTTGCGCAACAGCCTTGTGCAAGATCCCACTCACCACTTGAGCATAGAAGACGCAAAAAACGCTTTAGACATTTACGAGAAAGCTCTGATTGATTTGCAGATTTTAACTTGATTTTTATTATAGAATAAATTACAATAATTAATATGCCTAGATACAAATTGAAAGATAAGCAGATAGTCAGGCTTGGCAATTTATATCAAAACCCTCGTATACCTATGGATAGACTTTGTAAACTGTTTAAAGTTAGCGATGATACAATTCTTCGCGCAATGAAAAGAGCAGGGATACCAAGAAGAGTAACAGTAGGCTTTTGCGGAAAAGAAAATAGCAATTGGCGAGGTGGCTATTCTCTGCACTTTGCTAAAAACCTCGCTATAAGAACTTTTAAAAAGAACGAATGCATGGTTTGTGGGTACGAAATATCTACAGATGTACATCATTGGGATGGAAATAAAAAGAACAATAAACCAGACAATCTAGTATTATTGTGTCCGAATTATCATCGAGAGGTTCATCTGGGGTTAATTACAAAGGAAGATATTAAAAAAAATTACAAACCTATCATAGCGGGGTGGACCAGTAGTAGGTCGCGGGTCTCATAAATTTTTGTGACCTAAAATGGTAACATTTTACGGAAAATTCCCTAAATTGCTGGGAACCCCAATAAAATTTTTAAATTTTGTTGGGCAATCAGCAGCCAAGCTCTAATATAAATTAGAGAAGGTTCAGAGACTATAATGGGAACTTCCTTTTGTTTAAGGAAGATGGTATAGTCCGTTCCATTTGGTAACAAATGGCTAACACTAAAGAAGCCCGAAGCCTGGGTGCAATTCCCAGCCCCGCAACAAGTATTTTAAGCGCCGGCGTAGCTCAGTGGTTAGAGCGAGCGCTTCATAAGCGTTAGGTCAGAGGTTCAAATCCTCTCGTCGGCACACGGACCCATGGTGTAGCCCGGTCTAACACGCCTCCCTGTCACGGAGGAGATCAGGGGTTCAAATCCCCTTGGGTCCGC